>NZ_VRVD01000042.1:0-18283 GCF_008040015.1 Methylobacterium sp. WL18
CCTTGCGGGGCGCCTCGGGCCGCGCCCGGCCATCCGGGTTCAGGCCATCGGGATTGAGATCGGGACGCAGAGCCTCGGGGCTCGCGCGGCGCGCCGGACGCGCAGCCGGAGCCGGGACGCCATCCGGCATCCCCGGCCTCAGGAGACGCTGCGGTGCAGCATCCTCCTCGGTCCATCCGAAGCCGGCGCCCGGCCGCTCCAACCGGGCATAGCTCTCGGGCGCGCCGATACGCTGGCGTCCGACGATCGCGCCCGCGGCCGGATCAACGAAAAGACGCATCGGGACACCCGTCGGGCTCACGGCGTCGACGACGTAGACGCGCCCGTCGAATCGCGGACGGCTCACGCCGCTGAAGCCGCGATCGGCCAGGCGCCATGCGATCACCCGCGGCGGCAGGATCTCGTCCTCGAAGGCGAATTGCGCGCGGGCGCCCTGAGAGAGGCCCAGCATCATTCCGCCGGACAGAAGGGCTGCGCTGAGAACCCGCCGCGCTGCGCGGCGAGCCGTTCCGTTCTCGATCATCACTCTGATGCGTTCCCGTCCTGGAGACCCGGCAGAGTATCCGGTTCCGGCATGGTCCGGGCCGGTTTGCCCAGACCTCGACCATGCCGGCGAGGTCGTTGCCCCGCATGCCGCTTGTGCTCGGCACTGCTCGTAGACCGCGTGATTCGGGCGAGATTGCGGAAGCGATTGATGAACGGCGGTTTAAGCGCAGTCGCGGATGCCGCGCCCGCATGCACGCGCGATCCCTTGCTGAAACGGTTTCAATCTGCCAATTTCGCGACTTAGGACAGCAGAACTGTCCCATTGGCCGCGCATGCCGGCCGTCGCCGTCCCGCGCGCCAGCGGGGAATTCGGCCGGCGGTCTCGAGCGCGCCAGCACGCCGCTCCTGGAGCGGTCCGGGTTTTCGATGAACGAAGGTCGACGGGCACGTCCTCTCGGGGACCGACCGGATCGCCTGCGGCATCGGGTCGGGACGCCGCACGGCTGCGGCTCGCGGGCATGAAACATGCTCGCGGGTCCACTGGCGGCGGAGGGGATCGAGGGAAGGACGAGACGAAGCATGGCACAGCGCGGACCCGCCGAAGAGTTTGCTGCTTCCGAGTTCCAGGCTTCCGCCCCGCGCGGCGGCGCGGTGCCGCTCACGGTGCGTGATCCCGCTCTGCCCAAAGCCCAGGGCGCCTACGATCCGGCCAACGAGCGTGATGCCTGCGGCGTCGGCTTCATCGCCGACATGCACGATCGCCGGACCCACGCCATCGTTCAGCAAGGCCTGAAGATCCTCGAGAATCTCGACCATCGCGGTGCGGTGGGTGCCGACCCCAAGATGGGCGACGGCTGCGGTATCCTCACGCAGATCCCACACGGCTTCTTCGCGGACGAGTGCTCGCGCCTCGGCTTCGAGCTGCCGCCCGCCGGGCAGTACGCCATCGGCCAGTTCTTCCTGCCAAAGGCCGAGGAGCCCCGGGCGATCATCGAGGGAATCATCGAGGCGGCCCTGGCCGACGAGGGCCTGCCGCTCCTCGGCTGGCGCGATGTGCCGGTCGATCCCGAGGATCTGGGCGTCGCCGTGAAGGCCACCGAGCCGCATCACCGCCAGGTGTTCATCGGCCGGCCGGGCTCCGTCTCGGACCAGGACACGTTCGAGCGGCGGGTCTTCGTCGCCCGCAAGGTGATCTCCAACAAGGTCTACGCCCTCGACGACCCGCGGGTGAAGGAGTTCTACCCGGTCTCCGTCTCGACCCGGACCATCGTCTACAAGGGCATGGTTCTGGTCACCCAGATCGGCGACTACTTCCTCGACCTGAAGGACGAGCGCTTCGTTTCGGCGATCGCCCTGGTCCACCAGCGCTTTGCCACCAATACCTTCCCGACCTGGCGCCTGTCGCACCCCTACCGGATGGTCGCCCATAACGGCGAGATCAACACGCTGCGCGGCAACGTCAACTGGATGGCGGCCCGGCAGGCGAGCGTCGATTCGGACCTGTTCGGCAACGACATCTCGAAGCTCTGGCCGATCTCCTACGAGGGCCAGTCCGATACCGCGTGCTTCGACAACGCCCTCGAGTTCCTCGTGCAGGGCGGCTACCCGCTCGCCCACGCCATGATGATGCTGATCCCGGAGGCCTGGGCCGGCAACCCGTTGATGAGCGAGGAGCGGCGCGCCTTCTACGAGTACCACGCCGCCCTGATGGAGCCGTGGGACGGCCCCGCGGCCGTGGCCTTCACGGATGGCCGCCAGATCGGCGCCACCCTCGACCGCAACGGCCTGCGCCCGGCCCGCTACATCGTCACCGATGACGGGCTGGTCGTGCTCGCCTCGGAGATGGGCACGCTGCCGATCCCCGACGAGAAGATCGTCCAGTCCTGGCGCCTGCAGCCCGGCCGGATGCTGCTGATCGACTTGGCAAAGGGCCGGATCGTCTCCGACGAGGAGATCAAGGGCGAGCTTGCCGCCGCGCATCCCTACGCCGACTGGGTCAAGAACACCCAGATCGTGCTGGAAGACCTCAAGCCCGTCGTGGCGCGGGAGACGCGCTCCGACGTGAGCCTGCTCGATCGCCAGCAGGCCTTCGGCTACACCCAGGAAGACCTCAAGCTGCTGATGCAGCCCATGGCCGTCACCGGCCAGGAGGCGGTCGGCTCGATGGGGACGGACACGCCGCTCTCGGCGCTCTCCGAGAAATCGAAGCTGCTCTATACCTACTTCAAGCAGAATTTCGCGCAGGTCACCAACCCGCCGATCGACCCGATCCGAGAGGAGGCGGTGATGAGCCTCGTCTCGTTCATCGGGCCGCGGCCGAACCTGCTCGACATGGAGGGCGCATCCCGGCGCAAGCGCCTGGAGGTCCGCCAGCCGATCCTCACCAACGGCGACCTGGAGAAGATCCGCTCGATCGGCCATTTCGAGGACCGGTTCGACACCAAGACCCTGGACATGACCTACCCGGCCGAGATGGGCGCGCAGGCCATGGACGGGGCGCTCGACCGCCTCTGCGACCGGGCCGAGGCGGCGGTGCGCGGCGGCTACAACATCATCGTGCTGACCGACCGTGCGGTGGGTCCGGACCGGGTCCCGATCCCGGCCCTGCTGGCGACCGCGTCGGTGCACAACTACCTGATCCGCAAGGGGCTGCGCACCTCGGTCGGCCTCGTGGTCGAATCGGGCGAGCCGCGCGAGGTGCACCACTTCGCGTGCCTGGCCGGCTATGGCGCGGAGGCGATCAATCCCTATCTCGCCTTCGAAACGCTGCTGGCGATGAAAGACGAGTTCCCGCCGGACCTCACCGACGACGAGATCATCTACCGCTACATCAAGGCGATCGATAAGGGCCTGCTCAAGGTGATGTCCAAGATGGGCATCTCGACCTACCAGTCCTATTGCGGCGCGCAGATCTTCGATGCGATCGGCTTGAACTCGACCTTCGTCAGCCGCGACTTCTTCGGCACGGCCACGACCATCGAGGGCGTCGGCATGGCCGAGGTCGCAGAGGAGACCGTCAGCCGTCACCGCGACGCCTTCGGCGACGCCCCGATCTACCGCGACGCCCTCGATGTCGGCGGCGAGTACGCCTACCGGCTGCGCGGCGAGGCTCACACCTGGACGCCCGACACGATCGCGACGCTCCAGCACGCGGTGCGCCTCAACGTGCCCGAGCGCTACCGCGAATACGCCGCGCTGGTGAATCGGCAGGAGAACCAGCTCAAGACCCTGCGCGGTCTGTTCCGCCTCCGGAGCGCAACCGAACTCGGCCGCCAGCCGGTGCCGGTTGATTCGGTCGAGCCGGCCTCCGAGATCGTCAAGCGCTTCGCCACCGGGGCGATGTCGTACGGGTCCATCTCGAAGGAAGCGCATGAGACGCTCGCCATCGCGCTGAATTCCTTCGGCGGTCGTTCGAACTCGGGCGAGGGCGGCGAAGAGGTCGAGCGGTTCAAGCCGCTGCCGGACGGGCGCTCGCGCCGGTCGGCGATCAAGCAGGTCGCCTCGGGCCGGTTCGGCGTCACGACGGAATACCTCGTGAATGCCGACATGATGCAGATCAAGGTCGCGCAGGGTGCCAAGCCCGGCGAGGGCGGCCAGCTGCCCGGCCACAAGGTCGACGCCAAGATCGCCAAGGTCCGCTACGCCACCCCGGGCGTCGGCCTGATCTCGCCGCCGCCGCACCACGACATCTACTCGATCGAGGATCTGGCCCAGCTGATCTTCGACCTGAAGAACGTGAACCCGTCGGCGGACGTGTCGGTGAAGCTCGTATCCGAGGTCGGCGTCGGCACCGTGGCGGCCGGCGTCGCCAAGGCGCGGGCCGACCACATCACCATCTCGGGCTATGACGGCGGCACCGGCGCAGCGCCGCTGACCTCGCTCAAGCACGCGGGCGGACCGTGGGAGACCGGTCTCGCCGAGACCCAGCAGACGCTGGTGCTCAACGGCCTGCGCGGCCGCGTCGCCCTCCAGGCCGACGGTGGCATCCGCACCGGTCGCGACGTGGTCATCGCGGCCCTGCTCGGCGCCGACCAGATGGGCTTCTCGACCGCGCCCCTGATCGCGGCCGGCTGCATCATGATGCGCAAGTGCCACCTCAACACCTGCCCGGTGGGTGTCGCCACGCAGGATCCGGTGCTGCGCAAGCGCTTCAAGGGCACGCCCGAGCACGTGGTGAACTACTTCTTCTTCGTGGCCGAGGAGGTGCGGGAGATCCTGGCCTCCCTCGGCTTCACCAAGTTGGAAGAGCTGGTCGGGCGTTCCGACGTGCTCGACAAGGTCGAGGCCATCGCCCACTGGAAGGCGCGCGGGCTCGATTTCACCAAGCTGTTCCATCGCCCCAAGGTGGCGGAGGGCATCGCCATCCGGCACGTGGAGAAGCAGCACCACCCAATCGACACGGTCCTCGACCGGCGCCTGATCGAGGCTGCCCGGCACGCCGTCGAGACCGGCGAGCCGGTGGTCGTCACCGACGTGATCCGGAACTCGGACCGGGCCGCGGGCGCGATGCTGTCCGGCATGGTCGCCAAGGCGCACGGTCACGAGGGCTTGCCGGACGACACCATCGTGGTGAAGCTGGCGGGCACCGCGGGCCAGAGCTTCGGCGCCTGGGTCGCGGCCGGCGTCACCATCGAGCTGACCGGCCACGGCAACGATTATGTCGGCAAGGGCCTCTCGGGCGGCAAGCTGATCATCCGGCCGAGCGACGCGCTGCGGTCGCCGCCCGACCGGACCATCATGGTCGGCAACACCGTGCTGTACGGGGCGATCGCCGGCGAGTGCTACATCCGCGGCTCCGCGGGCGAGCGCTTCGCGGTCCGCAATTCCGGCGCGATCACGGTGGTCGAAGGCATGGGCGACCATGGCTGCGAGTACATGACCGGCGGAGTCGTGGTCTCGATCGGCGAGACCGGGCGCAACTTCGCGGCCGGCATGTCGGGCGGCATCGCCTACGTGCTGGACGAGGACGGCTCGTTCTCGGCCCGCTGCAACCTGTCGATGGTCGATCTCGAGCCCGTCGAGGAGGAAGATGACCTGATGCGCCGCTTCCACCAGGACGGCGATCTCGAGACCAAGGGGCGCGTCGACATCCTGGCCGACATGTCCGGCCACGACGAGGAGCGCCTCAGCCAGCTCATCACCAACCATCTTAAATATACGGGCAGCCCGCGGGCCAAGCAGATTCTCGACGATTGGGCGAGCTTCCGCACCAAGTTCGTCAAGGTGATGCCGGTGGAATACCGCCGCGCGCTGCGCGAGATGGAGATGGCGCGGATGCCGGTGGCAGCGGAGTAGGGATTGGGGGCGACGATGGGCGAACCGGTAGTACGGGTCCGCTTGGTCCGGACTCAGGACGGTCAGCGGCTCGAAATCCCGCCCGGCTTCATGCTGGGCGGTGATGAGGTGCTACTCCGTCAGGATGGCGCCAAACTCGTCCTTGAGCCGGTGGCTCGCCCATCCCTTCTCGGTCTCCTCGACAGCCTTGAAGATCTCGACGAGGATTGGCCGGCAATCACGGACGCGCCACCCGAAGACGTACGGTTGTGAATGCGCTACCTGCTCGACACCAATATCCTTTCGGCGCTGATCCGGGCGCCGCGGGGAGCGGTAGCGGAGCAGGTGCGGCGGATCGGAGAAGCCGGGATCTACACGAGCGTCGTGGTGGCGGCGGAACTTCGGTACGGTGCCACGCGAAAGGGTTCGGAGCGGCTGACACGACAGGTCGAGGCGGTGCTCCAAGCGTTCTCGATCGAGTCTTGGCGGCTGCCGTACGACGCGATCTATGCGGATCTCCGTCTCGGGCTTGAGCGGGCCGGGACACCGATCGGGGCCAACGACCTGCTCATCGCAACTCAGGCGCTCGCCGATGGGAGCGTGCTGGTCACGGACAACACGCGGGAATTCGCGCGGATCGGCGGTTTGACGATCGAGAACTGGCTTCGGCCATGACCGATCGCCATCCCGCTCGAGCGCAAGATGACCCGGCAAAAGACATAGCGTCGCGATTGGACTGATCGATGGGCAAGATCACGGGTTTCCTCGAGTTCGACCGGCAGGAGCAGAAGTACCAGCTCGCGGCCGATCGCGTGCGGCACTTCCGCGAGTTCACGCTTCCGCTCGACGAGCACGACCTGACCAAACAGGCCGCGCGCTGCATGGATTGCGGCATCCCGTTCTGCCACGGCCCGACCGGCTGCCCGGTCCACAACCAAATTCCGGATTGGAACGACCTCGTGTTCCAGTCGGATTGGGAGGAGGCGTCGCGCAACCTCCACTCCACCAACAACTTCCCGGAGTTCACCGGCCGCGTCTGCCCGGCGCCCTGCGAGGAGGCGTGCACGCTCAACCTCGAGAATCAGCCGGTGGCGATCAAGACGATCGAGCAGGCGATCGCCGACCGCGCGTGGAACATGGGCTGGATCAAGCCCGAGCCGGCATCGATGCGCACGGGCAAGCGCGTGGCCGTCGTCGGCTCCGGCCCGGCCGGCCTCGCGGCGGCCCAGCAGCTCGCCCGGGTCGGGCATGACGTGCACGTGTTCGAGCGCGAGCCGAAGGCCGGCGGCCTGCTCCGCTACGGCATTCCCGACTTCAAGATGGAGAAGCGCCACATCGATCGCCGAGTCCGGCAGATGGAGGGTGAGGGCGTCGTCTTCCACTACAATCAGAACGTCGGCGTGACCAAGCCGGTCGACGAACTGAAGGCCGAGTTCGATGCGGTGATGTTCTGCGGCGGCGCGGAGGATCCCCGCAACCCGCAGCTGCCCGGGCAGGAACTCGAAGGCGTCCACTACGCCATGCCCTACCTGATCCAGTCGAACCGGCGCGTGGCCGCGGAGCCGATGCGCGGCAACGGCGAAGCCCCGATCCTGGCCTCGGGCAAGAACGTCGTGGTGATCGGCGGTGGCGACACCGCCTCCGACTGCGTCGGCACCGCGTTCCGTCAGGGCGCGCTGTCGGTGACGCAGCTAGACATCCGGCCCCGGCCCCCCGAGCGCGAGGACAAACTGACGGTATGGCCGTACTGGCCGACCAAGATGCGGACCTCGTCCAGCCAGGCGGAGGGCGCAGAGCGCGAGTTCCAGGCGGCGACGCTGCGGCTCGACGGCAACAAGAAAGGCCGGCTGACCGGCGTGGTCTGCGCCCGGGTGGACGCCAAGCGGCAGCCGATCCCCGGGACCGAGTTCATCCTACCGGCCGACCTCGTCTTCATGGCGATCGGTTTTGCCGGCTCGGTGCAGAAGGGCCTGCTCGACCAGTCCGGCATCAGCGTCAGCGAGCGCGGGAACGTCGAGGCGAACGAGGAGGATTACCGGACCTCGGACCCGAAGATCTGGAGCGCCGGCGACATGCGCCGGGGCCAATCCCTGGTGGTCTGGGCGATCCGTGAAGGCCGTCAGGCGGCGCGTGCCATCGACGAGGCCCTGATGGGTGCGAGCGTCCTGCCGCGTTAAGGAAGGATCGGCCCCGGCGCGCGGTACGAACCCCGCGCCTGGCTCATTGCTCAGCCGGGGGGCCAGCGGAAGTCGTCGGCGCGGCCGGGCTGGGGCATCGGCGCGTTGCCGCGGACCAGCGTCCGCTCCACGGTGCCGAGGTTGTCGGAATCGCGCGGACGGCCGGTCAACAGCGTCCCGCCGGGGGAGACCTCGGTACGCCCGAGGGGCACGACCGGCCCGGCTGCAGGCTTGACCGGCAGAGCCGGGACGCCCGGAGGTTCCGGCAGGCTCGGCAGCATCGCTGTGATCTGCCGATCGATCGCCGCGGTGTCGGTGGGCTGCCCGGATCCGTCGAGGCTCGGACCGGGCGTCGCGCTCGGCGCCCCCGGTGCGACGGTCGCGGTGGGCGGCGGATCGGTCAGCGCCGGCGCGGCCGTACCCATCAGGCGCTTCAGCTCGACATCGGCGAAATGCGCCAGCTTGCGGTCGCCCGCCTTGGTGAAGTGCACGCCGTCGGCGGTCCGCAGCTTGGCGATCTGCCCCTCCGGATCGGGGCCTGAGGCCGCGTAGCGGTCTCGGTCGTCGACGAAGCCGGGCCAGATGTCGACATAGGTCGCACCGGCCTTCGTCACGGTGTCCCGGACGATGTCGTTGAGGCTCGCGAGATCCCGGCTCAGGCTCTCGCTCTGCACCGGCGGAAGCCCGACCCAGACCAGCGGCACCTTGTGGTCGGCGAAGACCTTCACGAGGGCCTCGACCCGGGCGCGGTACAGGGCCTTCCAGCGATCGGTCAGCGGATCGACGGTCTCGTCACCCTCGCGGATCGGCTGGCGATCGTTGGCGCCCAGCATGACCAGCGCGTAGCGGACCTTGGAATTGGTGCGCAGGTAGTCTTCCGCGCTCTTGGGCCAATCGACCACGTCCTTGCGCACAAGCCCGCTGTCGCCCTTCGCCCGATCGACGACTGCGATGTCCGCATTGTCCTCGAAGACGTCGTCCAGGCCGTGGGCGAGGTGGTCGGCCAGTGAATCGCCGAACACGGCGATCTGGACGTTCGGTGCGGTCTTCGCGATGGCGGGTTTCGGCGGCACCGGCGCCCGGGCGGGCCGTTCCCGGCGCTTGACGGCCGGCGAGGGTCGCTGCGCGTCCGCGTTTCCGATCGTGCTGCGCGGGCGCGGCGCCCGATAGGTGCGCTCCGGCGGCGGAGCGACCGGCTGGGGCCGGTCCTCCCACGGCCAGTAGAACTGCCGCGGTGCTTCCTGGGGCGGAGCGTAGCGGGGCTGGCGGGCGGTGGAGCCGTCGTCGCGATAGTAGGCATCGCGCGGGCGCCGCCGCGGCGGGGCTTCGTAATAGGCGCCGCCCTCGGGCCGCTGATAGCTGTCGCCCCATTGCGCCTGGGCGGACGTGCCGCCAACCAGGGACAGGCCCGCTTGGCTCAGCAGGACGGCGAGTCCGAGGATGGCCGGACGCGCCGTACGACGCCAGACTGCGACTCCCATGCAGATCCCGCACCTTGAAGGCGACCGAAACACCGGTCGGTAGGCGGCACTATACGGGAGACCGGCTTGCGCGTCTAAACCCGCCCACGGGCGCGGATCATCGCGCCGGATCGTGCCGGGCCCGGACATGGGCGAGCAGCGCCGGGGAGGCGTACCCGTCCGCCGGCAGGCCTGCCGCGATCTGGTAGCGTCGCACGGCGTCGCGCAGTTTCGGCCCGGCGCGTCCATCGGTCGGGCCCTCGTAGAAGCCGGCGGTCGCCAGACCGGTCTGCAGCGCGCGCAGTCCCGCACCGTCGAGGCGCGGTCCCGTAGGCCAGGGCGCCGCGAGCGCCGGGCCGCCGTCCAGGCGGTCGGCCAGGTGTCCGACGGCCAGCGCATAGGAATCCGAGGTGTTGTACTGGCGGACCACCTCGAAGTTGCCGGTGATCAGGAATGCCGGCGCCCCAAGGCCCCCGGGCAGGAACAGCGCGGCGTCCCCGCGCCCGGGCAACGGCTTTCCGTCCGTGCGCCGGACACCCCGCGCAGCGAAACCGGAGAGCGGCCCGGCATAGGCGGTCAGGTCGAAATCTTCGGGTAGACGCACCTCGTAGCCCCAGGACAGTGTCGGATCCCAGCCCAGATCCTTGAGATACGCTGCGATCGATCCGAGCGAATCCGCGTCGCTGGTCCAGATGTCCCTGCGGCCGTCGCCGTCGAGATCGACAGCGTGGGCCAGGTAGGTGGATGGCAGGAACTGCACCTGCCCCATGGCCCCCGCCCAGCTTCCGCTCATGCGCTCGGGCGCGATATCGCCGCGCTGGAGGATCGCCAGGGCGGCGAGCAACTCGTCGCGGAACAGCGTGCCGCGATGTCGGGCCTCCGCGAGGGTCGCCAGCGCCCGGATCGTGGACAGGCTGCCGGCGCTGGCGCCGAAATCGGATTCGACCCCCCAGAACGCCAGCACGATCGGCGCCGGGACGCCGTAGCGTGCCTCGATCGCCTTCAGTGTGGACGCCAGGGTGCCCGCCCGTTCGCGTCCGCGGGCGATGCGACCCGCCGAGACGGCGCCGACCAGGTAATCCCAGACCGGCCTCACGAACTCGCCCTGCTGGCGCGTCCGCGCCAGGACCCCGGGATCGGGTGACGTGATGCCACGGAACGCGGCCGAGAAGGTCTCGGCGGAGACGCCGCGGGCTTCGGCCTCCGGACGCAGGGTCGCGACGAACGCCTGGAAGGCGGCGTTCGGAGCCGATGGCTTTGCGGCTCGGGCTACCGCGGGAACGAGGCAGAGGGCGGCGGCGAGCAGCGTGCGGCGCGACGGCATCGCCTCAAACCCGATTATGCGGACCGGGTTTGCCCATCCAGGCCGGCGCCCGGTCCAACCCGCTGGTGCGGCCGTCGAGCACTACGACCTGGCGGCTACGGATAGACCCGGCCCCGCCCATCATCAGAACCGCCATGTTGTCGTCCGCTCCGAAGCCGCTCCGAGGGAAGCTGCCGGGAGCCTTGCCCGAACCGGGCACGGACAGGCAAGGCGCACACCCCGCTTCATCGCGCGTTCAAACGCCTGGTGAGATATCATCTGGTAACGGCCACTTTAGGTGGTCGCAGACGGGATATTTACGGTGCTTTGCCTCATACTATCGACGTAGAGGCCTTGCGAAGCATCGTGCTAGGCTATCTCACTGCCTGATCCATTGCCCGTGTCGTCCCATTCTGTTTCCGAGGTTGCCGCTTGATGAAACCGATCCGCAAGGCTGTCCTGCCCGTCGCGGGGCTGGGCACGCGATTCCTGCCCGCCACGAAGGCGGTCCCGAAGGAAATGCTCACGGTCGTGGACCGGCCGGTCGTCCAGCATGTCGTCGATGAGGCGCGCGAAGCCGGCATCGAGCACTTCATCTTCGTCACGGGTCGCGGCAAGGCGGTAATCGAGGACCATTTCGATATTGCCTTCGAACTCGAGCATACCCTTCAGGAGCGCGGGAAGACCGCTGCCTACGAAGAGCTGAAGCGCGATCTGCCCAAGGCCGGCCAGACGAGCTTCACCCGCCAGCAGGCCCCCCTCGGCCTGGGTCACGCAGTCTGGTGCGCCCGGGAGATCGTCGGCGACGAGCCCTTCGCGGTGCTGCTGCCGGATATGCTGAGCCGCGGCTGCATGCAGCAGATGCTCGCGACCTACGAGCGCCACGGCGGCAACGTCATCGCGGTCGAGGAGGTGGCTCCGGAAGAGACGCACCAATACGGCATCGTCAGCGTCGGCGAGACCTACGGTCAGTCCTTCGAGATCACCGGCATGGTCGAGAAGCCGAAGCAGGGCACCGCGCCGTCGAACTTCATCATCTCCGGCCGCTACATCCTCCAGCCCGAGATCTTCGGGATCCTGGAGCACGGCAAGAAGGGCGCCGGCGGCGAGATCCAGCTCACCGACGCCATGATCGACCTGATGGGCACGCAGGACTTCTTCGGCATGCACTATGAGGGCCGGACCTACGACACCGGCTCGAAGATCGGCTTCCTGACCGCGAACCTGGCCTACGCGCTGGAGCGCCCGGATCTCGCCGGCCCGCTGCGCGCCGAGATTGAGAAACTCCTGAAGCAGAGTTGAGGCCTTTGCGCGTTGCGCGCTTGAGGCATGCATTCTACGCGCGGGCGGAGACGATTTGGCCCTTGCGTCTTGTGCGCCGCACTGTCATTTGTGCATTGCGAGATTGCGATGGCGTCGCGGTCTCGTAGCCCTTCTTGGGCGTTTCCTCCCTAGACTTCGGGCCGCTCCTTCGGGAGTGGCCTTTTTTCTTTTCCGGACCGGTTTGGTGCTACGCCGTCGATCGATCGACGCGCGAGGGCGCCCGTTTCGCGTCGAAGGCCAGGGCGGGCGTCATCAACGCCGCCTCCTCTATAGCCCCCCGCAAAGATCGTCTGCGGAATGAGCGCGGCGCCGGACACGGAATGGCCGCAGCCTATTCGGCGGCGATCCGGCTGGGCGTGAGGTCACCGAGATCGGCCGCCACGCCAGCCACGACCGACCGCAACGCCTTCACGAGGCTGGGGAAATCCGGCGTCGTCCCAAGGCTCGCCTCGTCCATGTACAGGGCCCGGTTGACCTCGATTTGCAGGGCGTGACGCCCGAGGTTGGGCTCGCCGTAATGCTCGGTGATGAAGCCGCCCGCGTAGGGCTTGTTGCGCACCACCCGAAAACCCTGGGCCCGGAACGCGGCCTCGAACGCCTCGATCAGGCCCGGCGCGCACGCGGTCCCGTAGCGGTCGCCCAGGACCATGTCGGCCTTGTTCTCGGTGTCGCGTCCGAGGCTCGAGGACGGCATCGAATGGCAATCGATCAGGATGCAGTGCCCGTGGGTCCGCGCCGTGCGCTGGATCAGGCCGCGCAGGACCCGGTGGTAGGGCTTGTACAGGGCCTCGATGCGGGCGATCGCGTCGCCGACCGGCAGGCGCCGGGCGTAGATCTCCTGGCCGTCCGCCACGACCCGCGGAACGGTGCCCAGCCCGCCCGCGACCCGCATCGACCGGGTGTTGGCGAAGGGCGGAAGCCGGCCGTCGAACATGCGCGGGTCGAGTTCATACGGCTCGCGGTTCACGTCGAGGAAGGCCCGGGGGAAGTTCGCCCGGAGCAGCGGTGCGCCGAGTTCGACAACCGAGGCGAACAGGCGGTCGACATGGGCATCCTCGGACCGGCGCAGGGTGAGGGCGTCCAGGCGCGAGGCAGCCACGAAATCGGGGGGGTAGACGGCGCCGGAATGGCCAGTATTGAAGACGAAGGGCAGGATGTGCGTCGCCGGCTCCTCGACCGCGAAGGCCGGGGCGAAACCGAGGGCGTCGGGCTGTACCGTTTCGGGCGCGGTCATGGATTGCGTGCACACCCCGGCGGTTGGAAAAGCGCGGCGGATACGCAGTGTGGTATGCGAACGATCGCCTGTCCACTCTGGTGCCGACGGCCCACAGGGCCGTTTTCGAGACACGCGGCGCCGGCTGCGGGCTCCGATCCTAACACCTTGTTTACCATCGCGTCCCTTTATGGGATCAACATTTCGACTCGAGGGCTCGGAAACGGCCGATGAAAATCCTGCTGGCGGAAGACGACAACGACATGCGCCGGTTCCTGGCCAAGGCGCTGCAGAACGCGGGCTACGATGTCCTGTCCTTCGACAACGGCCTCTCGGCCTACAACCGGCTGCGCGAGGAGCCGTTCGAGCTGCTGCTGACCGATATCGTGATGCCCGAGATGGACGGCATCGAGCTGGCGCGGCGCGCCACCGAGCTCGACCCGGACATCAAGGTGATGTTCATCACCGGCTTCGCTGCGGTGGCGCTCAACCCGGACTCGAAGGCTCCGAAGGACGCGAAGGTCCTGTCGAAGCCGTTCCACCTGCGTGATCTCGTCAACGAGGTCGAGAAGCTGATGGCCGCCTGACCGGCCTCAGATGCGCCGGGGGCCGCGCGGGATGCGGCTCGGCCCGGCTGTGACCACGCGGGCATAGGTAATTCGACGGGCATACTCCTATATGACGGGAGTTCCCGCGCGAGACGACGCCCGCCATGCAGCCGGTCACGATCTACACCACGGCCTGGTGCCCTTACTGTTCGGCGGCCAAGAGCCTGCTGAAGGAGAAGGGCGTCGCCTTCCAGGAGATCGACGTGGAGCGCGCCCAGGGCGGGCGGGCCGCGATGGTCGAGCGTGCTGGCGGCCGCACCAGCGTCCCGCAGATCTTCGTCGGATCGACCCATGTCGGCGGCTGCGACGATCTCTACGCCCTGGACCGCGCCGGCAAGCTCGATCCGCTGCTGACGGACAAGGCCGATGCCTGAGAGGCGCTTCACCGCCGCCTGCTTGCAGATGCGCTCGGGCCGCGACCCGGGCGCCAACCGCGACGCGGCCGTCGCCGGAGTGCGCGAGGCTGCGAAAAGCGGCGCGCACTACGTCCAGACCCCCGAGATGACCTCGCTGGTCGAGCGCAGCCGCGAGCGGCTTTTCGCGCACGTCACCGTGGCGGAGCAGGATCCGACCCTGGCCGGCCTGAGGCAGACCGCCCGGGATACCGGGGTTATGGTGCATGTCGGGTCGCTCGCGGTGCGGTCGGGCGACAAGATCGCCAACCGGGCCTTCCTGATCGGCGCGGACGGCGAAATCCTGGGTTCCTACGACAAGCTGCACCTGTTCGACGTCGACCTGCCGAGCGGCGAGCGCTGGCGTGAATCGGCGACCTATACCGGGGGCGCCTGCGCGGTCGTGGCGGCGACGCCCCTGGCGACGCTCGGCCTGACGATCTGCTACGATATCCGCTTCCCGGCCCTGTACCGCGCGCTGGCCGAGGCCGGGGCCGAGGTGCTCACCGCACCGGCCTGCTTCACCCGCCAGACCGGCGAGGCACACTGGCACATCCTCCAGCGGGCGCGGGCGATCGAGACCGGCGCCTTCATGATCTCGGCGGCCCAGGGCGGGATCCATGAGGACGGTCGCGAGACCTTCGGCCATTCGATGATCGTCGATCCCTGGGGCCGGGTGCTCGCCGATGCCGGCGGGGCCGAGCCCGGCGTGATCCTGGCCGAGATCGACCTCGCCCAGGTCGCCGACGCCCGGGCGCGGATTCCCGCCCTGCAACACTCGCGCGCGTTCACCGTCGAGCGCATTGGGCCTCAGGTTCAGGCCGCACAGTAAGCAAACACATGATCCGGTACAGTCTCGTCTGCGAAGCCGCCCACGGCTTCGACAGCTGGTTCCCGTCCTCCGAATCCTACGATGCGCAGGCGGAGCGCGGGCTGGTGACCTGCCCGATCTGCGAGAGCGCGAACGTCACGAAGGCGCTGATGGCGCCCAACGTGGCCCGCAGCGATCGCGGGCAGCATCCGGTGCCGGTGGCGACCCAGGCCGAGGCTCCGTTGGCGATGATCGCTGAGCCCGAGCGGCAGGTGCGGGCTATGCTGCTGGCGCTGCGCGAGCAAGTCGTCGCGAACTCCGAACATGTCGGGACGCGCTTCCCCGAGGAGGCGCGCAAGATCCATTACGGGGAGGCCGAGGGTCGGTCGATCTACGGCGAGGCCAGCCCGGCCGAAGCGCGAGCCCTGATCGACGAGGGGATCGACGTCGCGCCGATCCCGATCATGCCCGACGACCGCAACTGATCGGGCTGCGTTCAGGAACGCAAGGCGGCGGTGCCGGCCAAAGAGGCCAGCACGAAAGCGATCACGGCGTTCCAACCGGCGAGCGAGATCCCCAGGACCCGCATCGCCGCCACCGAGCAGTCGACCACCTTCGTGGTCTGAAGCTGGTTCAGGAAATCGCCGACCTGTCCCGGGTTCGTACCCGTGCCGCCGCCGCAATCGCTCGGTCCCGGCCAGAATCCCCATTCCGCGCCCGCATGGTAGACGCCGACCCCGGCGCCACACAGGAGCCCCAGGGCCGCGAGCCCGAGCGCCAGGCGGGCCAAGCGCTCGGGCGCGAACAGCGCGGCGAGCCCGAGGGGCAGGGCGGCGTAGAAGGGCAAGCGCTCGGTCAGGCAGAGCTTACACGGCGCGTAGCCGTAGCCGTATTGCAGCACCAGCACGGCCCCCAGGACCAAAGCGGAGCCGAGAGTCAGCCCAAGACCCGCCTTCTTGAGGCGCAGCGCCGACGCGAGGTTCATGGCTACAGGATCACCTTGAACAGCAGGAAGCCGAGGACGATCACGGCGACCGAGATCGCCACGACCACGTTGAGATGCCGATCGAGCACGCCGCGGATCTGGACGCCATAGCGGCCCAGCAGCCCGGCCAGGATGAAGAACCGGGCTCCGCGGGTGACGATCGACAGCACCGTGAACCAGAACAGGCTGTAATGGGCGAAGCCCGACGTGATCGTGACGAGCTTGTACGGGATCGGCGTGAGCCCCTTCAACAGGATCACCCAATGGCCGTAGCGGGCGTAGGAATCCTGGAAGGTCGCGGCCGAATTCTGCAGCCCGTACAGGCGGATCAGCCACTCGCCGAGAGAATCGAACAGCAGCGCCCCGATGGCGTAGCCGACCAATCCGCCGAGGACCGAGGCCACCGTGGCGATCGTCGCGTAGAGCCAGACCCGGTCCGGGCGGCTGACCGCCATCGGCACCAGCATCGCGTCCGGCGGGACCGGGAAGAACGAACTCTCGGCGAAGGCGACGGCCCCGAGCACGTAGGGCGCGGAGGGCCTGCCGCTGAGCGCGAGGATCCACGCGTAGAGCCGGCGGAGCATTCAGGGTCCGGGTCGTGAGGAAGCGGCCGTCCTTTGAGCACAGGCGCCGCGCCTTGGCCAGATCGACGGCGCCGGCAAAAAACCCGGCCGGCACCCTTGGCGGGGAGGCCACACCTATGCGAAGAGCCCGACGCGCGCGGGTATGGCGGAATTGGTAGACGCGGGCGACTCAAAATCGCCAGCCGCAAGGCGTGGGGGTTCGATTCCCTCTACCCGCACCATCGTCTCGGCGACCGAGCGATCGAATGGCGCGCATCGGACCGGGCCTATCGCGGCATCGCCCATGACAGCGTCCGGCCTCGGCCGCCTGCTTGCCCCCCGCACGAGCGCTTGCGTCGCGGACCGTTCGCTCTGACCTCCGACGGATCGTCCCCTATCTCTGCCGTCAACGCGGGAGCGAGGGCCGCGTCGCGCCGGGGGCGATATCGTGAGTCACAACAGACGCGTCGCGATCCTGGGCGCCGGAATGGCTGGCGCCACGGCGGCGCGCCATCTCGCCGAGGCCGGCCTGCCCGTGCAGGTGTTCGACAAGGGACGCGGCGTCGGCGGCCGCATGGCGACCCGCCGTTCGGGCACGATGCAGTTCGATCATGGCGCGCAATTCCTGCGCGCGCACGGCGATGCCTTCGCGGCGCGGATTGCCGACTGGGACATGCGCGGGATCACGGCTCCCTGGGGCGGGGCGATGCGCCACGTCGGCGTGCCGGGCATGACCGCACCGGTCCAGGACCTTCTGGCCGATCTCCCGGTCTTCAGCGGCACGACGATCACGCGGATCGACTTCAACGACACATCCTGGCGCCTGACGGATGTCGCGGGCAGGCATCACGGTCCGTTCTCGGCGCTGGCGATCACCTTCCCGGCGCCCCAGACCGTGACATTGTTGGCGGCCTCCGGCTTTGCGATGCCCGATATACAGCATGCCTCCTACGCGCCGCGCTGGTCGCTGATGCTCGCGGTCGATGAGGCGCCCTCAGCAGCCCTGATCGAGCCGCAGGACGGTCCGCTCGGGCTCATCGCGACGGACTCGTCGAAGCCCGGGCGGCCCGCCGGTATCCGCCTGACCGTACACGCGAAGCCAGATTGGTCGCGCGCGCATCTGGAACTGTCACGAGAGGCCGTCGTGTCCGAGTTGATGCGGGCTGCGGCGGCGTGTCTGGCCGTGCCATTAAGGCCGAGCTACGCGGAGGCGCATCGCTGGCGCTTCGCCCAAGTCGAGACCGCCTTGGGTCGCCCGTGCCAGTACGACCCTGCTCTCCGACTGGGAGCGGCCGGCGACTGGTGTCTCGGGCCTCGGATCGAAGCGGCCCATGACAGCGGCCTGGCGCTGGCCCAGGCGATCCTCGGCGATCTTGGCCCGGCCGCGTGATCCCGCCCATCGCCTTCCACCCGGCCTACGAATCGAGCCTGCCGGCGGGCCATCGCTTCCCGATGCGCAAGTATGGCCTGCTGGCCGAGACGCTGGTGACCAAGGGACTGGCGCCGCTCGGCTTCGTCACGCCGGACCTCGCCGGGGCCGAGATCCTGGTCCACGCGCACGACCCCGCCTACGTGGCGGCCGTCCTCGCCGTCGCGGTCCCGCCGGAGATCGAGCGGGCCATCGGCCTGCCCGTGGATGCCGCCCTCGTCCGCCGCTCCCGCGCCTCCGTGGGCGGCACCCTCCTGGC
>NZ_VRVD01000430.1:0-4058 GCF_008040015.1 Methylobacterium sp. WL18
TGGGCGAGGGAGAACACCGCGTCCGCGGTGGCGGCGGCGAGGTCGCGGCCGTCCTCCGAGCCGCCGGCCTGCACGGTCACGGGCCTCCCTTGCGGCGAGCGCGGCACGGTGAGCGGGCCGGCGACGCTGTAATGGGTGCCGCGATGGTCGATCGCGTGGACCTTGGCGCCGTCGGCGAAGCGGCCGCTCGCCTTGTCGCCCACCAGGGCGTCGTCCTCCCAGCTGTCCCAGAGGGCGTGGACGACCTCCGTGAACTCGCGGGCGCGGGCGTAGCGCGCCCCGTGCTCGGAGACCCCGGCGAAGCCGAAATTGCGGCCCGCGGCGGCGTCCGCCGTGGTGACCACGTTCCAGCCGACCCGGCCGCGGCTGACGAGGTCGAGGGTCGCGAAGCGCCGGGCCAGGTTGTAGGGCTCGTTGTAGCTGGTCGAGGCGGTCGCGATCAGCCCGACATGAGTGGTCGCCGCAGCCACGCTCGCCAGCACGATGGTCGGTTCGAGGGCCATGAACGGCCGGTAGTCGATCCGGTCGTTGATCGCCGGCGTGTCGGCCAAGAAGATCGCATCGAACTTGCCCCGCTCCGCGATGCGGGCGACCCGCACGTAGTGGTCGATGTCGACGAAGGCGTCCGGCCGGCTGTCCGGCAATCGCCAGGCCGAGGGATAGACGCCGGAATGCAGCAGGTTGACGTTGAGGTGAAGCTGGCGCTGCGCGGTCATCGAAGGTCCCGGATCAGCGGACGCGCGGCAGGACGTGCTCGGCGAACCGGCGCATCTCTGCCTCGAACGGCTGGAACTGCAGCATGAACAGGGCGATGCCGGCCTCGTGGAAGGCGCGGATGCGGGCCGCCACCGTCTCGTAGCTGCCCACAAGCCCGGCCGCGGTGCCGCCGTTGGTGCCGACATGGCGGCTCGCCGCCGCGTCGGTCTTGGCGAACATCACGCTCGCCGTATCGGTCCGGGCGCGGGTGTCGGCGCGCAAAGCCGCGTCGCGCTGCGCCAGGGCGAGGAGGCGGTCGTGCTCGGCATGGGCCGCCGCGTCGGTCTCGCGGGCGATGACGAAGGCCGAGAGGCCGTGGCGCAAAGGCCCGTTGGCCGCTTGCCGTCGGCGCATGTCGGCGATCAATTCGCGGACGTCGCCCAGCGGCTGGCCGTTGATGAACCAGACGTCGGCATGGTCGGCCGCCAGCGCCCGGGCGGGCTCGGATTCGCCGCCGACATAGATCCGGGGCCGCGGCCGATGGGTGCCGGCCGGGCGAAGCTGGTAGTCCTGGACCTGGAAATGCGCGTCCGACGCTGTGACGCGCTCACCCCGCATCAAGCGGTCCACGAGGCCGATCCACGCACGCCCGTAGGCATAGCGGTCGTCATGGGCCGGGAATGGTAGGCCGGCCCGCTCGAACTCGGCCCGGTTCCAGGCATTCACGAGGTTCAGCGCGAAGCGGCCGCCACTGATATGCTCGATCTGGAGGGCCATCTTGGCCAGCACCACCGGGTGGTACAGACCCGGCTTGATCGCCGCGATGATCTCGATGCGCCGGGTCAGGGCCGCCAAGGCCGCCGCGGCGGTCCAGGCTTCGAGCTGGTCGCGCGCCTCGTCGTAGGGGTTCATCGTGTGCTGCGCGACCAGCACGGAATCGAAGCCCAGCGCCTCGGCTTCGAGCACCAGGGCGCGGTTGCGCTCCCAGCTCGCGTCGTCCGGCTCGTCGGGGTCGTGGTGGGCGGCCCGGGAGCCGTGGACGGCGGCCCAGATGCCGAAACGAGGTGCGTCGGCCATGGGGTCAGCCCTTCACCGCCGGCGGCGTCCAGAGCGGGACAGCGGTGGCGTCGATCCGGCGCGGGATCAGCTTGGCGTCGAGGAAGGTGTCGGCGATCGCCTGCTGCTCGCCGAGCTGAGCCCGCTCCACCGGCTCCACCAGGTAAGTGCGCCGGGCGTTGGCCGCGGCCACGACGGCGGGGGGCAGGTCGCCCCAGACGGGGGCGAGCAGCGCCACCGCCGCCTCCGGGTTGGCCTTCGCCCACTGGCCCGCTTCGACCAGCGCCCGGTACACGATGGCCACCACCTCCGGATGGGCGGCGACGAAGCTGTCGTTCACGAGGTAGTAGCGGTGGTAGCTGGTCAGGCCGGATCCGTCGGCGATGGTGCGCACCGGCCGCTTGGCCTCGGCGAAGGCCAGGAACGGGTCCCAGATCGACCACGCATCGAGGCTGCCCTGCTCGAACGCGGCGGCCCCCTCGGGCGCCTGGAGATAGGCCGGCCGAATGTCGTCGAAGCCCAGGCCGGCCCGCTTCAGCGCTGCGGCCAGGACGTAATGGCTGCCGGACCCGCGCGAGACGCCCACCGTACGCCCCTTGAGGTCGGCGACCGTGCGGATCGGGGACTCCGCCGGCACGATGATGGCCTCGGCAGCCGGCGCGCCGCGCTCGCGGGCGTAGAAGGTCAGGGGCGCCCGCGCCGACTGGGTGAAGATCGGCACCGCGTCGGCGACGTCGGCATGGATGTCGACCGCGCCGGCATTCATCGGTTCGAGGACGTTTGTGAACAGGTGCCAGGTCGGCGTGAAGCCGAGCGGCGCCAGGCGCTCGGCCAGGGTGCCTTTCACCTTGAGGATCGTGAACAGCACCGAGGAGCGCTGCATGCTGATCTTCACCTCGCGCGCCGCCGCATGCACCGCGGGCGACGCGAAGGGCAGCGCCGCCGCGCCCAGGCCGGCCAAGAGCAGCGTCCGGCGGGACGGGGACCGTCCTGCGGGCATATCGTCGGTCATCGTGGTCTCCGGTCGGCAGGCGCCCGTTCGCGTACGTGCCGGAACCGAAATGGCCGGTTCGACGGCGGCTGGAGCGCGATCACTATTGAAGCTCGCGGGCGGGGGGCGATCAATGAAACGAGGTTTCGAATGCGCGGCGCTTCGAAGATCAGACCTTCTGCATGGGCCGCAGGATGGAGGATGAAGACTTCGGGCGACGGAGTTATCCGCGGAACCGCGCGATGCTCTCTCGACCGCGAGCGCCGCCACATGTCGACTGCAGGTGGAATAAAAATCTACCGTTTGGCAAAATAATAAGAAGATAATCTCTGTCGGCGGGCAACTATGTACCCGGCTTTCCTTGACCCCGCTCGGCGTCGAACGTCATACAGATTGCTCCCAGATCACCCGATCGTATTGCGGACCCGCGGGTCCCGCTCGAGGAGCACCCACAGGCTGTGTCCACCCTGCCGTCGCCCCGCCAACCCGCCGACACGCCGCTGATCCGGTTCGAGAACGTCTCGAAGACCTATCCGGCGCGGAAGGGCGCGGCGCTGGTCACGGCGCTGTCCGGGATCGACCTCTCCGTTCCGGCCGGGACCATCCTCGGGGTGATCGGGCGCTCCGGCGCGGGCAAGTCGACGCTGATCCGCCTGATCAACGGCCTCGAACGGCCGAGCGCAGGGCGGGTGATGGTCGGCGACGCGGAGGTGTCGAGCCTGCCCGAGCGGGACTTGCGGCGGGTGCGCGCCCGGGTCGGCATGATCTTCCAGCACTTCAACCTGCTGTCCTCGCGGAATGTGGCCGACAACGTCGCCCTCCCCCTGGAACTCGCGGGCTGGAAACGCGCGGCGATCCGCGCCCGCGTGGCGGAACTGCTCGCCCTCGTCGGGCTGGAGGCTCAGGCCGGGCGATATCCGGCGGAGCTGTCGGGCGGCCAGAAGCAGCGGGTCGGCATCGCCCGGGCGCTCGCCACCGAGCCCGACGTGCTGCTCTCCGACGAGGCCACCTCCGCCCTCGACCCGGAGACCACCCGGTCGATCCTGGCCCTGTTGAAGCGGATCAACCGCGACCTCGGCCTGACCATCGTGCTCATCACCCACGAGATGTCGGTGATCCGGGCGGTCGCCGACGACGTGGCGGTGATCGACCACGGCGCGATCGTGGAGCGCGGCACGGTCTACGCGGTGTTCACCCGGCCGCAGGCCGAGGTGACCCGCAGCCTTCTCGCCGGCGAGGTCGGTCTCGACCTGCCGGCCGGGCTGGCCGAGCGGATCGGCGGAGATCCGCTCGGCCAGCCGCGCGATGTAGGGTG
>NZ_VRVD01000431.1:0-4055 GCF_008040015.1 Methylobacterium sp. WL18
GGCCTGCGCGCCTTGCACGGCCGGCGCCGCCAGGGCGAGGCTTGCGGCGCCGATGAGCGAGCGGCGATTGAAAGTCATGGCGTTCTCCCGGGGGCGAGCCGCGCTGGGCCGGCCCTGTTGGTCGACACGATACTGAATAAAGCTCGAGTCCGTCAGGGGGGCGTTTCGTATCTGCGCGCAGGCACCGCCTTTTCCCGAGCGCATGGAGCGTGAGCGGAATGCGACCCGGGACCCAGCGCAAGACGACGCGCAGCGTCTGCGTGGTTTAGGTAAGGTGCCGCTGCGCGGCGCTCTTCGTGCTGGGTCCCGGATCACCGTCCACTGACGTTCCCGGCGTCCGGGAAAGAGCGCGGTTCCTGTGCCGGAATTTGCAAAGCCGGTCCGCCCTCACACCAGCACCGGCAGCGTGTCCTGCTCGCCGACCTCGAAAACCCGGCGGTAGCGGGCGATCTCGTCGGCCGGCCCCTGCGCCTTGGTGGGGTTGTCGGACAGCTTGACGGTGGGGCGGCCGTTCGCCTCCACGACCTTGCAGACCACCGAGACCGGATCGAGCTTGCCGTCGGGCAGGAGACCCCGAAAGTCGTTGGTGAGCAGGGTGCCCCAGCCGTAGCCGATGCGCATGCGCCCGTGGAAATGGGCATGGATGCGCTCGATCTCATCGATGTCGAGCCCGTCGGAGAAGATCGCGAGCTTGTCCCTGGGATCGTAGCCGCGCTCTTGCCAGAACCGGATCACCTCCTCGCCACCCGCGATCGGGTCCTTCGAATCGATGCGGATCCCGGTCCAGTCGCTCACCCAGTCCGGGGCGTTCGCCAGGAAGCCGGTGGTGCCGTAGGTGTCGGGCAGGATGACCCGCAGGTTGCCGTCGTAGTCCTCCTGCCAGTCGGCCAGCACCGCGTAGGGCGCGGCGGCGAGCGCCGCGTCGTCCTCGGCGAGCGCCGCGTAGACCATCGGCAATTCGTGGGCGTTGGTGCCCACGGGCTCGACCTCCTGTCGCGCTGCGATCAGGCAGTTCGAGGTGCCCAGGAACGCCGCGCCCAGACCCTCGGCCATCGCCTGCACGCACCAATCCTGCCAGAGGAAGCCGTGGCGCCGCCGTGTGCCGAAATCCGCCACCGACAGGTCGGGCAGCTTCTGCAGCCGCTGGATCTTCTCCCAGACCCGGGTCATCGCCCGGGCGTAGAGCACCTGCAGGTCGAGCTTGCCGAGACCGCGCAGCACTGCGCGCGCCCGCAGCTCGTTCAGGATCGCCAGCGCCGGGACCTCCCACATCGTGGTCTCAATCCAGGGGCCGTGGAAGGTCAGCTCGTACTGGCCGTCATGGACGGCGAGTTCGTAGTCCGGCAGCTGAAAACCCTCGAACCACGCCACGAATTCCGGGCCGAGGATCCGCCCCTGGCCGCGGAACACGTTGCCGCGCAGCCAGGTCACCTCGCCCTTGCTGAGCCGGAGGCTGCGGGCATGGTCGAGCTGCTCGCGCAGCAGCCCGGCATCGACCTCGTCGGCGATGCGGATGCGCTTGGTGCGGTTGGTGATCCCGAAGGTGGTGTCGATCTGCGGATGCCGGCGCAGGATCGTCTGCGCCATCAGCAGTTTGTAGAAATCGGTGTCGAGCAGGGACCGCACGATCGGGTCGATGCGGAAGCTGTGATCGTAGACCCGCTTCGCCAGATCAATCATGTTTTTCGGACTCGTCCGCACGTCTCGCGGCGCAGAGCGCATGCCGGGCGCGGCTACGTCAAGAAGAGGGGCGGCACGTCCCCACGACGCGCCGCCCCGATACCCACGTCGCCAGATCCAAAAAAATCAGGCGAGGTCGACCTTCTTGGTCTCGGTCTTGGGGCTCTCGCCGGTGAGCGAAGCCTTCACGTAGCCGTAGAGGTGCAGCATCGTGCTGTTGGGGCTGTCCCAGTACTCGCCCTTCTCCGGGTGGACGCGGATCAGCGCGACTTCAGGATCGTTCTTGCCGTTGGGGAACCAGGTCTTCAGGCTCTCATTCCACTTCTCGTCGATCTTGGCCTGATCGCGCACGATCTCGGCCTTGCCGGCGACCGACACGTAGGTCTGGCTCGACGGGTCGGAATAGGCCAGGTTGATCTGGTTGTCCTTGCTGATCTCGGCCGTCTTGGGCGAGTGCAGCTTGGTGAAGAACCACAGGTCGCCGTTCTCGTCGGCGTCGTTGTTCCACATCGGGCGGCTGTTGAGCGTCCCGTCGGCGTCGACCGTGGTCATCATGGCGATCTTCACGTCCTTGACCAGCTCGAACAGCTTTTTCGCGCCCTCGTGGTCGCGGTGGTTGCCCTGATGCATGAAACCGATCTCCTTGGCTTGTCGCCGACGTGGCGTTCGAGGCGCGCGGGCAGCCCCCTCCTGGGAGGCCCCGCCCGCAAGTCGCCTCGACAACGGGCGAAGGCCCGCTTGGTTCAGGAGGTTTCGGGATGGTAGCGAACGGGCGGTGGCGAGCCCGCCTGGGCCTGGCGGCGCTCATCGGATCGATCTGGCTGGCGGCCGCGCCAGCCTGCGCCGAGGTGCGGTTCGGGCCAGGTGTCCGGATCGGCGGCCACGATTTTTCGGGGCGCCGTGCCGGCAGCGTCCATATCGAACGCGTGAAGCGCCTGCGCGGCCCGCTCGGCTGCCGTCGCGTTCGCCACGGATTCTACCGACGCGGCGACGGCAGCGCGATGCGAGGGCCGATGGAGGAATGCAATCTCATTGCGGTTCCACCGGGACGGCGGTGAGGCCGACGGGCACGCTTCACGAATCGCCAAACAGCGTCTCGATCTCGGCCATCGGCTTGAAAAGACGGCGGGGCTGATCCGGAAGCCGAAGGAAATCATGGCGTTCGTAGAACGAGACCGCTGCTTCATCCTTCGCGTCGACCACCACCGCCAGGGAGGCCGTCTCGCTTCTGAGGCAGCGCAGCAGCGCATCCAAGAGGAGAAGCGTGCCGAACCCCGTGCCGCGCCGTGTCGCGTCGACCGCCAGCCGGCCGAGCAACGTCGCCGGCAGGACGGGGTAGCGCGGCAGTTTCCTGACGAATTCCGCCGGCAATTCGGTGGCCCGGATCGCGGTGTTGGCGAGCGTATAAAAGCCCAGGATGGTGGGTTCCGGGGGCTCCAGCAGGGCATACGGGGCCGCCACCCGGCGGCGCGCATCCTGACCGGCCTGCGAGCGGAGATAGCGATCGAGGGCATCGACGCCGCACGCGAAGCGGGATCGCTCGTGCCGACCGGCATCGAACAGCTCGATGATCGGTCTTGCGCCGACGGTCACGTCTTGGAGCCACCGATCAGCGTTCGGTAAGTGGCGACGCGATCCAGCATCCGCGCACTGGGTTCGCGCGGCGCGAAGAGCGCCTCCACGAAGGCGCGGGAATCCCGAACGCTGAGCTGGATTACCTCATGCTCCGCGATGGCGCGTTTGGCGGCATCCTGGACGCTCGCGAGGACGAAGTCAGGGATGCTGCGTCCTTCGAGCGCTGCGGCATGCACGACGAGGGCCTTCTGCTCCGCCGTCACGCGGGCCTCCAACCGATCGGCCCGTCGTCGGTTCTTCGGACTGCCGTCCGACCGTCGAGCGTCGCGCATCGCCACCTCCGTACCAACCTGGAATGTACGGCCGGTGGCCGGCAATTTCGAGAGAAAACCGCTACGCGTCGCAGACAGTGGAGGGGCTCGATAGCCAGGGCGGGGTCTGGCGTTCTCGCCGGGCTTGGTTACATGCAGCGGGAACGAGACCTGCTTTCCCCCGGTGGAGGACGATTTGGCGATCACCCGCGACGACGTGCTGCGCGCGCTCCAATCCGTCACCGTCGATGCCGCCGGCACCACCCTGCCCGGCTCCGGGCGGCTCTCTCAGGTCGTGGTCGATCCCAACAACCGGGTGATGTTCTCGATCTTGGTCGATCCGAGCGAGGCCGAGCGGTTCGAGCCGGTGCGGCGGCAGGCGGAGGGGCGCATCCTGCAGATGCCGGGCGTCTCAGGCGTGTTCGCGAGCCTCACCTCCGAGCGTGGCCCTGGCATGCCTGCGCAGAGCGACGCCGCGCCCCGCCCGGT
>NZ_VRVD01000432.1:0-4043 GCF_008040015.1 Methylobacterium sp. WL18
CCCGGTGCCCGGCCAGGGCGCCGCCCTCGGCATAGGCCGCGAAGGCCGCGTCGAGGTGTTCGATGTCGGCGAGCCGCAGCCGATGGGACAGCGAGGCCGGCCCCCGCCGATACCCGTAGCCCGCGTAGGAACTCACCACGAAGCGGGCGCCTTCCGCGAGGGCCGCCACGCAGAACAGGAAGTCCTCGCCGACCCGGACCGTATCCACGTAGCGCAGGCCGTGCCGGCGCACGAAGTCGGCCCGCAGCATCGGCTTGAGATAGCCGAGCTTCACCCCCGGGGTGAGCATCCGGTTGCAGGTCAGGTACTGCGCGAGTTCGACCGTGAACAGGTAGGGCTCGCGGCCGCGATCCAGCATGCCGGCCCCGCCCGGATCGAAGGCCCCGGTGAAGGGGATCGGGTTGTCGGCGATGAGGTCGGCATCCGTGGCGGCGGCGAGATCCAGGAGCGTGCGGCTCCGGTCCGGGACGATCAGGTCGTCCGCGTCGAGGATCGCCACCCAGCGTCCCCGTGCGGCGGCCAGGGCGGCGTTCCGGGCGGCCGAGGGACCTCGCGGCGCGTGCGTTCCTGCGGCGTCGAGGGGGATCGGGCGGATGCGCGGGTCGGCCGCCGCCAGCCGCGCCAGCACGGAAGCGGTCCCGTCCGTCGACCCGTCGTCCACCACCAGGACCTCGACCGCGACGCCGGCCTGGTCGAGGGCCGAGCGGATCGCGGTCTCGATCCACGGGGCGGCATTGTGGGCGGCCATGAGGAACGAGATGTCCACGGGCGCGGTCCGCGCATCGGCCTCGATCTGCTTCGCCATCGCTCGTCCTGCCGCCGCCCCGGGGTTCGCGGTCTCCCGGGCCCTGGCCGACCATGGCGTGAAGCGCGCCCGGCGCACGACACTCAAAGGACGTAGGCGCGCGTCGCACCGTCCCTGGGCGGCGGATTTATTCGCGCCGGCCGGGATCCCCGACGGTGACCCGGGGGCCAGGGCAGGCGCAGCGCGGTACCGCCTTTCGCCACGCCGCCATGATCAAATGGGCAATGATCGATACCTATATTGTACGAGTGCGAGAAAATTCAGACATTATTGCAACGGACCAGGCGAAATCAGCTTTGATATTTATTAAACTTTATGTCTCCAGATGATTTCTGTCGGGCGCGTCGGGCCGCGCATCCAGGACGGGACGGCCCTCCGAGGGCATCAATCACGGGGGATCGTCTTTGCCCATCCGGTTCTACTTCGACGTCGAGAACGGCAGGGAGACGATCCGCGACCACGAGGGCGTGGACGCCACCGATCTGACCGAGGCCCTGGCCGAGGCGCGCAGCGTCATCCGGGAGATGGCGGACGACGTCTGCGCCCACAACCTCGGTGGCGGCTGGACGCTCGTGGTGCGGGACGCCGCCGGGATAGTGGTGGCGCGGTTGCCGATCAGCCGGAGCGCTGCCTCAGACGCCTGAGCGACTCGAGGCCGATCGCTCCGGCGGACGCTTCGGGCCAGATGACGAGAACGGCATCGTTGCCGAAAAAGACGGGCGCGATGTGCAAGGCGGGGTTCTCGGCTTTGAAGGCTTCGAGATAGGCGGGATCGCACTCGGTCCGCCTGACCGTTCCGATGTATTCGTTCTTGTCATTGTACATGTCGTAATACCCCGACACGATCTTGGCGCTCGGCGTGTCGATCGCATCCAGAATTTTGGCGGTCTTCTCCACGAACAGGGCATACGACATCGAATCGGGATTCTTGTATTCGCGCGGAATGGCCCTGGACAGGCCCTTGAAGAAGTCGATGCCCGTGAGGTGGCTTTCGGGGCGCCAGACCCAGCGCGTCGCCCCCAAGCCTTTCATGACCTCTGTGTAGTGCGCAGGTGTGTCCGCGATCGTCTGGGCGAAAACCTCGTCCGTGAGCATCGCGCTCTCGTCGATCCCGCCGACCAGGTGGACGTTGCCGGCGTGCCGCGGATGCTTGTGCAGCACCGACAGGATCGCATCGCTGGCCTGCGTCGACAGGGTCAGGGCGGAGCGCGGATCCAGCACCTGGAGCGCCGTCACGGCTGACAACGATACCGGATCGGTCTCAGCCTCCTCCTGTGCCGAGCGAGGCTTCACGGAGGTGTCGACCTGCAACAGCGTCAGCGCGGTGGATGGAGAGGACGTCACAGACCCGACCGCTGTCATTGCCCCGCCTCCGAACGGTTCCGCTCGGGCACGGAGACCGTGCCCTCCGCGTCGTGAAAGACATGCAGGCGGTTCTCGGACGCCATCATCGGTCCATCGACCCGCGACGCAGAGGCGGGGACGTTCCCGTCTCCGAGACCGCGCGATGGTGCGTTCTCGATCGACGACGCGTCAGATCGACGGATCTATCGATCCCTCCCGCATGCCCATACGCCCGCTTTGGCGGCCAAACCGCCGCGACTGGGCGCGACAGGTCAGGACCACGGTCGGGGAGGGGAGATCCCGCGTCAACGCCGCGCTCAGGATCATCATGATCCAGGACGAGCCGGCTCGCGGCTCCGTGCCTCGCTGACGTCCATAGGGAGCGCGAAGCTTTCACGAGTCAAGAAAAAGATGTCGCCCGGATCGAGATTTGGATTTTTCGGCTGTGCTTTCTGACAGATCTTGGGCGTTGCTGAGGCTTGTGCCGCCTCATGCCTGTGTCACGGCTGCGTATTTTCTATTCATATGCAGGGTCGATGCACGCCGCCATCGCGTGTGGCCCCCATTGGAACAGGGGCGCCTGCAAGCCGATTGCGCCACGCGGTCGCTTGTCCGGGCAAAATCCCGCCCGGCTACGCCCTTCGGAGGAGGCCCGCCCCGCCAAGGGTGGACGGCAGCCGCACCCCAGGCGGCGGATCCGGCGCGGGATCCCTCCTTTTGCGCGGCTGCGGCCGTCCCTCGCCCCGGGCGAACCGGTGGCATGGATCGGAGGCGCCGCGCCCCGGCGCGTGTCCGTGCGAGGCTCTCTCATGCGTCAACAGGTGACCCGTCGCGGGCGGACGATCGGAGGCGCGCTCGCGGCCGGCGGCGGCTACGGCGCCGGCTCTTCGATACCCTGCGCCTGGTGCTCGCGCTGCTGGTCATGCTGTTCCATGCCGGCGCCACGGTGGGCAGCACGCTCTGGACCGATACGCTGTCGCCGCTGACCGGCAGCCTCGTGCCGCTGTTCTTCGGCGTCAGCGGTTTCCTGGTCGCGGGAAGCGCGTCGCGGCTCCCGGCCGGACCGTTCCTGGTCAACCGCGCCGTGCGGATCCTGCCTGCCCTCACCGCCGTGACCCTGGTCACGGCCTTCGTCATCGGGCCGGTGTTTTCCACCGACGCCCCGGCGGCCTACTTCGCGCAGCCGGGGGTCTGGCAGTATTGCGCGAACAGCATCGGCCTGTTCCGCGCGCAGCTGCCCGGGGTGTTCACCCAGAACGGGCA
This sequence comes from Methylobacterium sp. WL18, assembly GCF_008040015.1. Taxonomy (NCBI): domain Bacteria; kingdom Pseudomonadati; phylum Pseudomonadota; class Alphaproteobacteria; order Hyphomicrobiales; family Methylobacteriaceae; genus Methylobacterium; species Methylobacterium sp. WL18. The sequence continues at coordinate 3,413 of NZ_VRVD01000432.1, forward strand.
GCCCGGCATCGTCAACGCCGCGCTCTGGACCCTCGCGTACGAACTCGCCTGCTACGGGCTGGCGGCGGCCCTGATCGTGGCGGGGCTGTTGCGGCGGCCCCGGGTGCTCCTGGCCGTACTCGTCGCCTTGGCGGTCACGCCCGCCCTGCTGGCCGCCTGCGGGGTGCTGCCCCTGTTCGAGCGGAACGGGCTGTTCCGCCTGTTCTTCCTCGGCCGCGGCGCGATCCTGTTCTCGACCTTCCTCAGCGGCTGCCTGCTGTATGTCTGGCGACACGCCGTGCCGCTCGATGGCCGGCTGTTCGCGGCGGCGGTGGCCGGGTGCGGCCTCGTCTACGGGCTCGGCCCGGACCGGTGGCACCTGGCCGATCCGGCCCTGTCGGGACTCGGCCTGGCCTACATCGCCGTCGCGATCGGCGTCAGCGATTTCGGAGGGCGGCTCGGGCCGTACAAGGTCGACTACTCGTACGGACTGTACCTGTCTCACTGCCCGATCCTGAACGCGGTGTATGTGTTGTTCCCCGGGCTCGATTCGACGGCCCCGCTGGTCCTGCTGGCCATCGGCCCGACGCTCCTCGCCGCCGCCGCGTCGTGGCACGGCATCGAAAGCCCGGCCCTGCGCGCGCGAAAGCGC
>NZ_VRVD01000433.1:0-4042 GCF_008040015.1 Methylobacterium sp. WL18
GCCCGGTGCGCCCGGCGACCCGCGACCCGCAGAAGCTCGGCGAGGGCGCCAGCGACGCCGGCTGAACCGCCATCGTGGCGTTCGATCGGCCCATCCCCGGGCACCGGTCGAACGCGGTCGCCCTGAGCGGGGCGGCGACTCCCCCGAAGAGTGCCTGAGGGCTTACACCCTGCGCGCCGGCCCTTTGAATGAATGCAGGGCACGCCGATTTGGGTATCTCCGTATACGTCGCCCTCGAGTTGTATGCGGAACCGGTACCGATGACAGGTCGGACGCCGTTCGCGCGCTGGCACCGGCCAAGTTGAACGACTAAGCTTCCTCAGCAACACGACTCACGCAACGAAGTCGTGTCCGGAGGAATCTCGATGCGTTCAGACCTGGCGGGCGCGGTCGCGCCCGGGAGCGATCACGGCTGGCTGTCCCGTGAGCGCATCGTCGCCAAACCGGGCTTCAACCGCTGGCTGGTTCCGCCCGCGGCCCTGGCGATCCATCTCTGCATCGGCATGGCCTACGGGCTTTCGGTGTTCTGGCTGCCGCTGAGCCGGGCCCTCTCGGTCGGCCAGCCTGCCCCCGCCGCCTGCCCCGACATGGGCGTGATGACGGCGCTGTTCACCACCACCTGCGACTGGCGCGTCAGCGACCTGGTCACGGTCTTCTCCATCGGGATCGTGGTGCTCGGCCTGTCGGCCGCCCTGTTCGGTGGCTGGCTGGAGCGAGCGGGTCCGCGCAAGGCCGGCATCGTGGCCGCCCTGTGCTGGGGCGGCGGCTTCCTGATCGGCGCGCTGGGCGTCTACCTCCACCAGCTCTGGCTGGTCTGGCTCGGCATGGGCCTGATCGGCGGCATCGGGCTGGGCCTCGGCTACATCTCCCCGGTCTCGACCCTGATCAAGTGGTTCCCCGACCGGCGCGGCATGGCCACCGGCATGGCGATCATGGGCTTCGGCGGCGGCGCGATGATCGGTTCCCCCCTGGCCGACGGCCTGATCAAGACCTTCCGCAGCGCCGATTCCGTCGGCGTCTGGCAGACGCTCGCCGTGATGGGCGTCGGCTACATCGTGTTCATGCTGGGCGGCGCCTTCGGCTACCGGGTCCCGCCCGCCAATTGGCGTCCGACCGGCTGGACGCCGCCCGCATCCAGGAACGCCATGATCGCCTCGGGTCACGTCCACCTGCGGGACGCGCACAAGACCTTCCAGTTCTGGATGATCTGGCTGGTGCTCTGCCTCAACGTCTCGGCCGGGATCGGCGTGCTGGCGCTCGCTTCGCCGATGCTCCAGGAGATCTTCGGCGGCTCCCTGATCGGGCTGCCCGGCACCGGCTTCGCTGCGCTCGACGCCGGCCAGAAAACCCAGATCGCCGCGATCGCGGCCGGCTTCGTCGGCTTGCTGTCGCTGTTCAACATCCTGGGCCGGTTCTTCTGGGCCTCGATGTCGGACCGGATCGGCCGCAAGCTCACCTACGCGATCTTCTTCGCCCTGGGCGGCGCGCTCTACGCAGCCGCCCCCTGGGCCGCCGGGATCGGCTCGCAAGCTCTGTTCGTCGCGTTCTTCTGCGTGATCCTGTCCATGTATGGCGGCGGCTTCGCGACGATCCCGGCCTACCTCGCCGACGTGTTCGGCACGCAGTTCGTCGGCGCGATCCACGGCCGCCTGCTGACCGCGTGGTCGACCGCCGGCATCGTCGGGCCGTTCGTGGTCACCAAGATCCGGGAAGCGCAGGCCGCAGCCGGCGTTCAGGGCGCGGACCTCTACGGGCGGACCATGTACGTGCTGGCCGCGTTCCTGGCCGCCGGGTTCGTCTGCAACCTGTTGATCCGGCCGCTCGCCGGGCGGTGGTTCATGTCCGATTCCGAGCGCGCCGCCCTCGACGTCCGCGGCGCCGCCCCTGCCGTCCGGTCGTCGGGCTCGTTCGGCATCGACCGGGGCGGGTTCAGCGCCGCGGCTGCACTGGCCTGGGCGGTGGTGGGCATTCCGATCCTCTGGGGGATCGGCATCACCCTGTCGAAGGCGTTCATCCTGTTCCGCTGAGCGTGCGCCCGCCGCCGGTTGTGGCCGGACGGGCGGGCCACTAGGTTTCGGCATCCCAACCTGCGGGGCGCGCACCGCTCGGAATGCCTCCGTGATCGACAAGCTCGACTTCCTGCTCGCGCTCGCCCGCGAGCAGCATTTCGGCCATGCGGCCGAGACCTGCGGGGTGACGCAGCAGACCCTCTCGGCCGGCGTGAAGCAGCTGGAGAACCGCTTCGGCGTGCAGCTCGTGCTGCGCGGCTCGCGCTTCCAGGGCTTCACCCCGGAGGGCGAGCGGGTGCTCGAATGGGCGCGCCGCATCGTGGCCGACGCGCGGGCGATGCACGAGGAGGTCACGGGCCTGCGCCGCGGCTTGACCGGGCACCTGCGCATCGCCGCGATCCCCACGGCCCTGCCGATGATCGTGAGCCTGACCACCCCCTACGGCGAGCGCCACCCGGGCGTGCGGCTCACGGTCGAATCCGCTGCCTCCGCCGACATCTTCTCGCTGATCGAGAACCTGGAGGCCGATGCCGGGCTGACCTACCTCGACAACGAGCCGCTCGGCCGGGTCGTGTCGGTGCCGCTCTACCGGGAGCGCTACCGCCTGGTCACGGCGGACGGCGGCCCGTTCGACGGCCGCGCCAGCGTCACCTGGGCGGAGACCGGCCGCCTGCCGCTCTGCCTGCTGACCCCGAACATGCAGAACCGGCGGATCATCGACCAGCAGATCCGGGACGCAGGCGCCGATCCGGCCGCGACCCTCGAATCGAACTCGATGATCGTGCTGATGACCCACGTGCGCACCCTGCGCTGGGCCTCGATCATGCCGGAGATTCTGGTCGATGCCCTCGGGCCCATGGCGGGGGTGCGGGCGATCCCGATCACCGCCCCGGACCTGGAGCACACGATCGGCCTCGTCGCCCCGCGCCGTGAGCCCTCGACCCCGATGGTGACCGCCCTGGTCGCCATCGCCCGGACCCTGGCGCGGACGCTGGATCCGGAGCTCTCCGGCTTCTCCGGCGCGGCGCCGGATGCGTGAGAGGGGGCGCGTTCAGGCCGGCGCGAACAGGCCCCGCACCAGCCCGCGGACGGCCCGATAGGGAATCAGCGGCAGCTTGAGGACGAGGCGGGCCGTGAGCACCGCCAGGACGGTCAGGATCGTCAGCAGAATTCTGAACACCGTGCGCGCTCCCGTGGCCGGTCCGGCCAGTGCGGAGGGAGACGAATCCCGGCGCCGGGTCAGGCAGCGCCCGGAACGCGGCGAGACTATGGTCCGGCGTCGCCCCGGCGCCGTCCACGGCGCCGGGCAGGATCGTTCGTCACCCCGTCCCGGCACGGCGCGAAAAAAGCCGCCCCGTCTCCGGAGCGGCCTTGCGGTAGCAGCTGGACCGGGATGGGTCCCGCGGGCTTACTTGATCTTGGTTTCCTTGAAGTCGACGTGTTTGCGCGCGACCGGATCGTACTTGCGCATCGTCAGCTTCTCGGTCTGCGTGCGGGAGTTCTTCTTGGTGACGTAGAAATAGCCCGTGTCGGCGGTGGAGACGAGCTTGATCTTGACGGTGACGGCCTTGGCCATGGCGCGGCGCTCCTGCAGGGTGCGGCATTCCGCGTGAGCGAAACGCAAATGGCCGGGAAGGCCCGGCCGAATACGGGCCGGTCAATGCCCGATCGGACCCGGCAGGTCAAGACCGCGCGGCCGATCGCTCCATCGTGGCGAGGCTCAGCGAGAAGGCCAGGAACAGCGCCAGCAGCGCCCACGCGAAGCCGTGCGGCGGCACCAGGTCGAGCCCGCCGCCGATCAGCGGCGGCCCGAGCATCAGGCCGACATTGTACAGCACCACGAAGGCCGCGTTGGCGCCCGCGAGGTCGGAGGCCGGGACCCGGTCGCCCAATGTGGTCAGGCCGACCGTGTAGAGCGTCCCGGCGATGCCGCCCCAGGCGAACAGGACCAGGCCGAGCGCCATCGGCGACCCGGAGGCCAGCGGGATCAGGGCTGAGCCCGTCGCCCCGGCGAGGCCCGCGCCGAGGAGCAC
>NZ_VRVD01000434.1:0-4033 GCF_008040015.1 Methylobacterium sp. WL18
CCGCCGGGTCGAGCGTGGCGGTCTCGGCGCCGAGCGCGCCGGCCGAGGCCAGCGATCCGGTCAGTAGGGCGGCCAGCGCGACGAGGCTGGAGCGCGGGACGCGCATCGTGATCTCCCGGGACGCGGCGGCAGGGCCGCACGCTCAGATTGTGATTATCCGCTCAAGCGTGGCGTTGAGCAACTGCAGTCTTCGTCGTCTAGTCTTCAGTTCTTGCGCCGAAACATCTTATCGGAATGGCAAACGATGTGTTGTCGTTTGGTCGGTCCAGTGGGCTCGACAGAGCCGCGAAGTCGTTCGTCAGGCCGGCGCTCTAGGAAACGCCCGGTGCGCTAGCGCACCCCGCCCTGGCTAGGCGGCGTCCTCGGCCTTCTCGTCGCCTTCCAGACCAAGGTCCTTCAGCTTGCGGTAGAGGGTGGATCGGCCAATTCCGAGGCGGCGGGACACTTCGGACATGCGCTGCCGATAGAATTGCAGCGCGAAGCGGATGATCTCGGCCTCCAGCACATCCATGGTCTTCATCTCGCCGGTCTCCTCGGTGACCAGCGACATGGCATGTGGGTCGCGGACCTCGACCCTGACGATCTCGCGCACCGGCTCGGGGGCGTAGGCCGGCATCTGCGGCTGGGTGGGCGCCGCCGGGATGCGGACGTCGAACCCTTCGACTTGGGCGGCGATCTGCGGGAACTCGGCCACGGTCAACTCGTCGCAATCGGCGAGCACCACGGCGCGGAACAGGGCGTTCTCCAGCTGGCGGACGTTGCCCGGCCAGGGATAGCGGGTGAGCAGCGCCATCGCCTCCGGGGTGATCGCGCGGACCCGCTTGCCCTCTTCCGCCGAGAACCGGGCACAGAACGAGCGCACCAGATCCGGGATGTCCTCGCGGCGCGCGCGCAGGGGCGGCAGCGTCATCGGGAAGACGTTGAGGCGGTAATAGAGGTCCTCGCGGAACTTGCCCTGCTTCACGAGGTCGAGCAGCGAGCGGTTCGTGGCGGAGACCAGGCGGATGTCGACCCGTACGGAGCGCTTGCCGCCGACCGGATCGACCTCGCCTTCCTGAAGCGCGCGCAGCAGCTTGACCTGCGCGTCCAGGGGCAGTTCGCCGATCTCATCGAGGAACAGGGTGCCCCCGGAGGCCTCGACGAACTTGCCGGCATGCTTTTCGGTGGCGCCCGTGAAGGCGCCCTTCTCGTGGCCGAACAAGGTCGACTCGACGAGGTTTTCCGGGATGGCACCGCAATTGACGGTGACGAACGCCTTGCCGCGCCGGTCGCCCGACCCTTGGATCGCCCGGGCGAGCACTTCCTTGCCGACGCCGGACTCGCCCTCGATCAGCACCGGGATGTTGGATTTGGCCGCGCGCTCGGCGAGGCGGATGACCCGCTCCATGTCGGGGCTCTTGGACGTCAGGTCCTTGAAGGTCAGCGCCCCGGAGGCGCGGCGACGCATCCGGCGCACCTCCTCCTCCAGCACGTCCACCCGCAGGGCGTTCTTGATCGAGACCTGAAGCCGCTCGGCCCCGGCGGGCTTGACCACGAAGTCGACGGCGCCCGCCCGCATGGCGTTGACCACGGCGTCGATCGAGCCGTTCGAGGTCTGCACGATGACGGGCGTGTCGAGCCCGCTGCTGCGCATCTCGGCGAGCACGCCGAGCCCGTCGAGACCCGGCATCACCAGGTCGAGGAGGACCACGTCCGCACCTTCGGTCTTCAGCACGGTCAGCGCGTCGGCGCCGGTCTCCACGACGCGTGCGTTGAAACCGAACCGGCGCACCGCCGCCTCGGCGAGGCGCCGCTGAACCGGATCGTCGTCCACGATGAGAACGGTGGTGGACATGGCGGCTCCCTGCGCGGCGCGTCAGGCCCGGAGACGGCTCGGGACAGGCCCGCACCGCACCGCCTGAGTCGGCGACTGTTTCGTTTCGAACCGTAGGGTGCCGGAGAGACGTAAAGTGGCGCTTAACGACGTTTGCATTCGGTCGTCACAGCGTCGGGGCGGCCGGTGCCGTTGAACGCGTGGCCGCGCGCTCGATATCACGGTACGAGGATGAGCCCCCCAACAGGATCGCGAGACATGATGCCGAGCACCACCGCTTCGCCGGTGAACGTCCGTCTGCCCGAGGGCGTGAGCGCCGCACGCGCCGCCGCCAAGGCCGTCGACCTCGGCCATCTTCCGGAATGGGATCTGTCGGACCTCTATTCCGGTCTCGAGGCCCCGGAATTCGCAGCCGACATGGCCCGGGCCGAGGAGATGTGCCGCGGATTTTCAGACCGCTATGCCGGCCGGATCGCCGAGCTGGCCGCAGCGGAGAACGCATCCGAGCGCCTCGCCGAGGCGGTCAAGGCCTACGAGGGCATCGAGGATCTGCTCGGCAAGCTGATGTCGTTCGCCGGCCTGATCTATTCCGGGGACACGACCGACGAGGCGCGGGCCAAGTTCTACGGAGACACCCGCGAGCGCCTGACCGATGCCTCGGCCGACCTGCTGTTCTTCGCCCTCGAGCTGAACCGGGTCGACGATGCGGTGATGGATGCCGCGATGTCCCAGGGACCGCTGGCGCATTACGCGCCCTGGATCGAGGATCTGCGGCGCGAGAAGCCGCACCAGCTCGACGACCGCACCGAGAAGCTGTTCCTGGAGAAGTCGGTCACGGCCAACGCCGCCTGGGACCGGCTCTTCAATGAGACGATCGCGGCCCTGCGCTTCACCGTCCAGGGCGAGCAGATGCCGCTCGAGCCGACGCTCAACAAGCTGCAGGATCCGGACGGCGCCGTGCGCCGCGAGGCTGCGGGCGCGATCAGTGAAGTCCTGCGCGGCAATCTCCGCGTGTTCACGCTCATCACCAACACGCTCGCCAAGGACAAGGAGATCTCCGACCGCTGGCGCGGGTTCAAGGACGTCGCCGACGCGCGCCATCTCGCCAACCGGGTCGAGCCCGAGGTGGTGGCCGCCCTGGTCGATGCCGTGCAGGCGGCCTATCCGCGGCTCTCGCACCGCTACTACCGGCTGAAGGCCAAGTGGTTCGGCCAGGATGCGCTGCCCTACTGGGACCGCAACGCGCCGCTCCCGAGGGTCGAGCAGCGCACGATTCCCTGGACGGAGGCCCGCGACACCGTTCTGTCGGCCTACGACGCGTTCTCGCCGAAGATGGCCGGGATCGCGAAGCGGTTCTTCGACGAGCGCTGGATCGACGCGCCGACGCGGCCCGGCAAGGCGCCGGGCGCCTTCGCGCACCCGACCGTCCCTTCGGTCCACCCCTACGTCCTCGTGAATTATCAGGGGAAACCGCGGGATGTGATGACGCTCGCCCACGAACTCGGCCACGGCGTCCACCAGGTGCTGGCCGGTCCGAACGGCGCCCTGATGGCGCCGACGCCCCTGACGCTCGCCGAGACGGCCAGCGTGTTCGGCGAGATGCTGACCTTCCGCAAGCTGCTGGCGGCGACCACCGACACGACGCAGCGCCGGGCCATGCTCGCCGCGAAGGTCGAGGACATGATCAACACGGTCGTGCGCCAGATCGCGTTCTATTCGTTCGAGCGGAAGGTCCACCTCGCCCGCGCCAAGGGCGAGTTGACCAGCGACCAGATCAACGCCCTCTGGCTCTCGGTCCAGGCGGAATCGCTGGGGCCCGCCATCACCCTGGATGCGGGCTACGAGCCGTTCTGGGCCTACATCCCCCACTTCATCCACTCGCCGTTCTACGTCTACGCCTACGCGTTCGGCGACTGCCTCGTGAACTCGCTCTACGGAGTCTACGCGAAGGCCGAATCCGGTTTCGTGGACCGCTACTTCGCGCTGCTCGCGGCCGGCGGCTCGAAGCCTTACGGCGAGTTGCTCGCACCGTTCGGCCTGGACGCCCGGGACCCGGGTTTCTGGCAGATCGGGCTCGGGATGATCGAGGGGATGATCGTCGAGCTGGAAGGTATGGACTGATTGCTTAGCGGCGTGAGGAAAAAATTGGGGGGGGAAACATTAGAGAAGCCGCCAAAACGATAAAAAAATAAGAATGGAATTATAAAAAAAGCCAAAAAA
>NZ_VRVD01000435.1:0-4020 GCF_008040015.1 Methylobacterium sp. WL18
CTCGACGCGGCCTCCGAGCTGTCGCGCCAGTCCGAGCACCTCAGCGGCGAGGTCGACCGCTTTCTGGCGACGATCCGCGCCGCCTGAGCCCGCGAGCGCGCCGCACGCATCCACCCGGGATGGCGGCCGGGATGGCAGCTCTGCGTCGCGCACCCCTGTCATGGGCGCGACGCGGGGCGTAAAGCCGCAGCACCGTCCGCCCGCTCGGGTCGATCGGGAGGACAATGTGGGCCTCGTCTACGCGCTCGCCGCCTATCTGAGCTGGGGCCTGTTGGTCCCGGTGCATTTCCGCATGCTTGGGGCGTTCAGTCCCAACCACATCCTGGCCGAGCGGATCGTGTGGTCGAGCCTGTTCGCGGGCGCGCTGGCCCTGGCGCTCGCGGCGCGCCGGCGCCTGAACCTGCCGCTGCCCCTGCGCCCGCGCCACGCTCTGCTGGCGGTCTCGGCCGCGATGATCGGGGTGAACTGGCTGCTCTACCTCTACGCGATCGACCGCGGGCACCTGCTCGACGCGAGCCTCGGCTACTACATCAATCCCCTGGTCAGCGTGGCGTTCGGGCGCGTGGTGTTCGGCGAGCGGCTGCGACCCCTGCAGGTCGTGGCGGTGACGATCGCGGCGACGGGCGTCGCCGTCGCCGTGGTGTGGGCAGGGGAGTTGCCGGCCCTCTCGCTGTCGCTCGCGGTCAGCTTCGCGCTCTACGGGCTGGTGCGAAAGGTTGTCGGAGTCGATGCCCTGGTCGGGTTCCTGACCGAGACGCTGCTGCTCCTGCCGCTCGCGATCCTGTGGCTCGTGCTCTCGCCCGAGCCGTTCCTGCCGGCCGAGCCAAAGAACCTCGCGCTGCTGATGCTGACCGGGCTCACCACGGCGCTGCCGCTGATCTGGTTCGCCGCCGCCGCGGTGCGCCTGCGGCTGACCACGTTGGGCCTGCTGCAATACGTCGCCCCGACCTGCCTGCTCGGCCTGAGCGTCCTGGCCTATGGCGAGCACGTGGAGCCGCACCGGGCGGCGATGTTCGCCCTGATCTGGCTCGCGCTGGCCCTGTACAGCGTCGATGCCCTCCGCAGCCGGCGGCCAGCGGATCCTGTGGTCGAGGTCCGGTCGGATCCCGACCCGATGCGTGTATAAGGAATACCCTGCGCCCCGTGGGGCGAGCGACGGGATTTCGGCGGGCCGATGAGAGAATCCGAGGGCGGCCGAGGCGTAGTCACCGATGCCGATTACAGAAATCTCGCCGAGACGCTGCCGCAACTCGCCTGGATCGCCGAGGCCGACGGGACCATCGTCTGGTACAACCAACGCTGGTACGACTACACGGGCAGCACCCTGGACGAGATGCGCGGCTGGGGCTGGCGCGCCGTCCACCACCCCGACCACGTCGATGCCGTCACCGAGCGCTTCCGGGCGGCGATCCTGCTCGGCCAATCCTGGGAAGACACGTTCCCGCTGCGCGGGCGCGACGGGATCTACCGCTGGTTCCTGTCCAAGGCCCTGCCGCACCGGGACGAGGCCGGGACCATCCTGCGCTGGTACGGCACCAACACCGACATCTCCCGCCGCCGCGCCGTCGAGGAGCGCCTGCGCGATTCCGAGCAGCGCTTCCGGGCGCTGGTGGACGCCTCCGCGGCGGTGATCTGGAACACCAACGCGGTGGGCGAGCTGATGCCGCCGCAGGTCCGCTGGAGCACCTATACCGGGCAGAGCGAGGAGGCCTACCAGGGCTGGGGCTGGGTCGACGCCGTCCATCCCGACGACCGCGCCCACGCGGCCGATGCCTGGGCCGCCTCCGTGGAGGCGCGCAAGCCCTACGAGGTCGAGTACCGCCTGCGCCGCAACGACGGCGCCTGGCGGGCCATGGAGGTGCGGGGCGTGCCTGTGCTCGCCGGGGACGGCACCCTGCGCGAGTGGGTCGGCACCTGCGTCGACGTCACCGAGCGCAAGGAGGCCGAGGAGGAGGTCGAGCGGGCGCGCCAGGCCGCGGAGGCCGCCAACCGGGCGAAAAGCCAGTTCATCGCCAACATGAGCCACGAGCTGCGCACGCCGCTCTCGGCGGTGATCGGCTATTCCGAGATGCTCGGCGAGGAGCTTGAGGATATCGGCCAGGCCGCCCTGCTGCCGGACCTGCGCAAGATCGAGGCGGCGGCCCGGCACCTGCTGTCGCTGATCAACGACGTGCTCGACATCTCGAAGATCGAGGCCGGGCGCATGACCGCCTCGGCCGAGACGTTTTCCGTCTCGGACCTGCTGCGGGACGTGGTCGATTCCACCGGCTCGCTGGTGGAGAAGAAGGGCAACCGCTTCGTCCTCGACGTGGGCGATGCGAGCCTCGGGTCGATGCACCAGGATCAGACAAAAATCCGCCAGTGCCTGCTCAACCTGATCGGCAACGCCGCCAAGTTCACCGAGAACGGTACGATCCGCCTCACCGTGCGCCACCACCGGGAGGAGGCGGCGGACTGGCTGTCCTTCGCGGTCACCGATACCGGCATCGGCTTGTCCGAGGCGCAGATCGCGCGCCTGTTCGAGCGCTTCGTGCAGGCCGACGACTCGACCACCCGCCAGTTCGGCGGCACCGGCCTCGGCCTCGCGATCACCCGGGCCTTCTGTCAGACCATGGGCGGCGACATCGCCGTGACCAGCACGCAGGGACAGGGCGCGACCTTCACGATCCGCCTGCCGGCGGTGCTCAAGCCGGAGGACGAGCCGCAGGAGGTCGCCGCCGAGGCCGAGGCGGCCGCGGCCGAGTCGCACGAGCAGCACGAGACGGTCCTGCTGGTGGACGACGACCCCGCCGCCCGGGAGTTGCTCCAGCGCTTCCTCGAGCGCGAAGGGTTCCACGTCCGCACCGCCAACGACGGCCGCGCCGGCCTGACGCTCGCCCGGGCGCTCAAGCCGCGGGCGATCCTGCTCGATGTCGAGATGCCGCGCATGGACGGCTGGGCGGTGCTGCACGCGGTGCGCAGCGATCCCGATCTCGCCGGGACGCCGGTCATCATGACCTCGGTGGTGGCCGAGCAGGGGCTCGGCCAGGCGCTCGGCGCCACCGATTACTTCGTCAAGCCGATCGACTGGGATCGGCTGAAGGGCATGATGGAGCGCTACCGCCCGGAGGGGCCCGGGGAGGCGCGCGTCCTCGTGGTCGACGACGACCCGGACGCCCGCGAGCGCCTGCGCCGGTCGCTGGGCCGCGAGGGCTGGACCGTGGACGAGGCCGAGAACGGCCGGATCGCCCTGGAGCGGGTCAGCCAGACGCGGCCGAGCCTGATCCTGCTCGACCTGATGATGCCCGAGATGGACGGGTTCGGCTTCCTGCGGGCGCTGCGCGCCCGGCCGGACGGCGACGTGCCGGTGGTGGTGCTCACCGCCAAGGAGATCACCAGCGCCGAAAAGGCGAGCCTCGGCGCCCAGGCCGACCGGGTGATCGCCAAGGGCTCGATGAGTCTGGCCGAGATCGGCCGACAGCTGCGGGTGCTCTACGCGCGCTCGACCGCCGAGCCGGTCCCGGGCCGGCTCCAGGGCCTGATCGAGCGGCTCGCCGAGAACGATGTGGGAGAAATACAATGAGCGACAACGGGATCGATCCGGACAAGGCGGCGGCGATCCGCCTGCGGGCGCGGCTGGCGGTGGTGGAGCGGGCGGCGTGGTTCGGCCTCGTCCACGCGATGAAAACGCAGCCCGCCGAGACCGAGGCCTACATCGCCTCCGAGCGGGCGCGCTGCGCGGAGGGCTTTGCCGGAACCGCCTGGGCGAAGGATCTCACCGACGCCGAGCGCAAGATGCTCGGCGCGGAAGTCGATGCCGGGCTGGCGCAGCTGATCGCGGATGCGCGCGGAGAGGTGTGACCACCGCGCCTGCGCGCATCCGCGCTGGTCTCATCCCCCACCGAAACGATCGCGCCAGGCCGGCGGCAGGCCCATGACCGACAGCGGCGGTGCGGGCGCCAGCCCAGGCAGGCTATGCGCCGAGAACACGCCGATCGCCACGCTCCGGGCCAGCACCCGCGCGGCGGCGTCGCCCAGGCG
>NZ_VRVD01000436.1:0-4002 GCF_008040015.1 Methylobacterium sp. WL18
GCCCAAGGGCAACCGCCCGGCCGCCGGGATCGGCGACCGGGCCCTCGTCCGGGTCGAGCGCGACGCCGAGGGCGGCTATACCGGCCGGGTCATCAAGGTCATCGGAAAGAACAAGGCCGAGATCATCGGCGTCTACCGCGCCGGCGCGCAGGGCGGCCGGATCGTCCCCGTCGAGAAGCGCTCACAGGGCCGCGAGATCCTGATCCCGCCCGGCGAGGAGGGTCAGGCCCGGGACGGCGACCTCGTCAGCGTCTCGCTGGAGCGGGAGACGCGCTTCGGCCTGCCGCGGGGCCGCGTGCGGGAACGGCTCGGCTCGCTCGGCTCCGAGAAGGCCGTCAGCCTGATCGCGCTGCACCTGCACAACATCCCGCACGTCTTTTCGGACGCGACCCTGGCCGAGGCCGACGCTGCGGCCCGTGCCTCGCTCAAGGGTCGCGAGGATTGGCGCGATCGCCCGCTGCTGACCATCGATCCGCCGGACGCCAAGGACCACGACGACGCCGTGATGGCGGAGCCCGATTCCGACCCGGCCAATCCGGGCGGCTTCATCGTCACGGTCGCGATCGCGGATGTCGCGGCCTATGTCCGCCCCGGCTCGAGCCTCGACCGCGAGGCGCTGGAGCGGGGCAACTCGGTCTACTTCCCCGACCGCGTCGTGCCGATGCTGCCGGAGCGGATCTCGAACGATCTCTGCTCCCTGCGCGAGGGCGAGGACCGTCCGGCCATCGCGGTCCGGATGGTGGTCGCCGCCGACGGGGTGAAGCGCCGCCACACGTTCCACCGGGTGATGATGCGCTCGCGCGCCAAGCTCGCCTACGCGCAGGCGCAGGCCGCCATCGACGGGCAGGCGGACGCCGCAGCCGCGCCGCTGCTGGAGACGGTGCTGCGCCCGCTCTGGGCGGCCTACGCGGCCCTGCGCGAAGCCCGGGACCATCGCGGGCCGCTGGCCCTCGATTTGCCCGAGCGCAAGGTGCTGCTCTCGCCCGAGGGCGCGGTCGACCGGGTGATCGTGCCGGAACGCCTCGACGCGCACCGGCTGATCGAGGAGTTCATGATCCAGGCCAACGTCGCCGCCGCTGAGACCCTGGAGGCGGCCAAGCAGGCGCTGATCTACCGGGTGCACGACGAGCCGGCGCAGGAGAAGATGCAGGCGCTCGGTGAGGTCCTGGCCTCGGTCGGGATCAAGCTGCCCAAGGAAGGGGCGCTGCGCCCCGCCCTGTTCAACCGCATCCTCGGGTCGGTGGCCGGCAGCGAGCACGCGACCTTCATCAACGAGGTGGTGCTGCGCTCCCAGGCCCAGGCCATCTACGCCTCCGAGAATCTCGGCCATTTCGGGCTGAACCTGCGCCGCTACGCGCATTTCACCTCGCCGATCCGCCGCTACGCCGACCTGATCGTCCACCGGGCGCTGATCAGCGCCTGCCGCCTCGGCGCGGACGGCCTGCCCGCGGAGGTGTCGGCGGGCGAACTCGCGCAGATCGGCGAGCAGATCTCGGCGGCCGAACGCCGCGCCATGGCGGCGGAGCGGGAGACCATCGACCGGCTGATCGCGCACCATCTGGTCGACCGGATCGGAGCGACCTTCACGGGCCAGATCGCGGGCGTCACCCGGTCCGGCCTGTTCATCAAGCTCGACGAGACCGGGGCGGACGGGTTCGTGCCGATCTCGCAGCTCGGCGCCGACTATTTCCGCCACGAGGAGGCCCGGCACGCCCTGGTGGGCGAACGCAGCGGCGAGACCTTCCGATTGGGCGACAGGGTCGAAGTCCGCCTGGTCGAGGCCGCGCCGGTGGCCGGTGCGCTCCGGTTCGAGCTGCTCAGCGAGGGCAAGACCCGTTCCGGGCCCGGCGGAAAGGATGGCGGCGGCCGGAAGCCCGGCGGCGGCCCGTTTAAGGCCGCTCCCTCCGGGCGCCCGCCCGGCATCCGCAACTCCGGTACGCGCCATCGCGGCTCGCGCCGGTGACCCGCCCGGTGTAGACCCTGGTCATGGCCACCGACGCGATTCCCATGCGCACCCGCCTGATCCCCGCGATGGCGCGCGGCTTCATCGGCCGCTGTCCGCATTGCGGGGAGGGCCGGATCTTCGGGCGCTTCCTGAAGGTGCGTCCGGAATGCGACGCCTGCGGGCTGGAACTGCACCATCACCGCGCGGACGATCTGCCGCCCTACGTGGTGATCTTCATCGTCGCCCACATCGTCGGCTACCTGATCCTGGAGACCGAGACCGCCTACGATGTCCCCTTGTGGGTCGAGATGGGCGTCTGGCCGGTCTTCACGCTCCTGTTCGCTCTCGCGTTGCTCCAGCCGGTCAAGGGTGCCGTCGTCGGGTTGCAATACGCCCTTGGCATGCACGGCTTCGCCACGTTACCGCGGGGCCGCCCCGTTTCGGGGTTGAAGGAGACACGCCTTGCCGCAGCCGGAGCCGCAGCAGGAATCCGAGATCGCGACCAGCGCTGAGCGGCCGCCGTCCCCGGCGCGCCTGCGCCCGCGGGACGCCGCAACCCTGATCGTGCTGGACCGGCGCGGAAAGGGCGGCCCGAAGGTCCTGATGGGCCGCCGCAACCCACGGCTCGCCTTCATGCCCGGGCAGTTCGTGTTCCCCGGGGGCCGGATCGAACTCGGCGACCGCCACATGCCGGTGGCCGGCGCCCTGCCCGACTATGCCGAGGCCGCGTTGACCCGTCAGGTCTCCCGGCAGCCGCACCATCTCGGCCGGGCGCTGGCGCTGGCCGCCATCCGGGAGACCTACGAGGAGACCGGCCTGCTGCTCGGTACGAGCGAGCACGGCCCCCCGGAGAGCGCCCCCACGGGCTGGGAGGCCTTCGCCCGGCACGGGATCCTACCGGACCTGGAGGCGCTGCACTTGGTGGCCCGGGCGATCACCCCGCCCAAGCGCGTGCGCCGGTTCGATACGCGGTTCTTCGCTGTCGATCGCCGCATGGTCGCGGCCGAGGAGACCGGCCGGGTCAGCCCGGAGGCCGAGTTCACCGAACTCGCCTGGGTCCGCCTCGACGCGGCGCGCAAGCTCGACCTGCCCTTCATCACCCGCGCCATCCTGGACGATCTGGAGGCGCAGATCGCGGCCGATTTCGCGCCGCACCGGATGATCCCTTTCCACTACGAGCGCTACGGGCGCCGGGAACGAGTCGCTCTGTGAATGTTTCGGAAAGACCGGACCGGATCGTCGCGCCAAGCGGGATCGGGCCGGACACCGTGGCGGCGATCACCGCCGCCATCGCCTGCGTCACCGTGGTCGGGATCGGCCTCAGCCTGTCGATCCCGCTCCTGTCGATCGAGCTGGAGCGGCGCGGCGCGTCGAGCACGCTGATCGGGCTCAACACCGCGGTCGCCGGCATCGCCAGCATCTGCACGGTGCCGTTCGTGCCGCGGCTCGCGTCCCGGATCGGCGTCGCGCGGCTGCTCTGCCTGGCGCTGGTCGTGGGGGCGGTGAGCCTCGCCGCCTTCCCGATGGTGCCGGGCATCGCCCTGTGGTTTCCGCTGCGCTTCGTGTTCTCGGCGACGCTCGGCGCGCTGTTCGTGCTGTCCGAGTACTGGATCAACGCCGCCGCCCCGCCGGAGCGCCGCGGCCTGGTGATGGGCATCTACGCCACCGTGCTGGCGGCGGGCTTCGCGGTAGGCCCGGCGCTCCTGGCGCTGGTCGGGACCGAAGGCTTGCCCCCCTACCTGACCGGTGCCGCCCTGATGCTGGCCGGCGGCCTTCCGATCGTCCTCGCCCGGGGGCTATCGCCGACCATCGAGCACGGCTCCGGGCGCAGCATCCTCGCCTATCTCCGGTTCGCCCCCGGGGCGCTGCTCGCCGCCCTCGCGTACGGGGCGGTGGAGACCGGGATCTTCGCGATCCTGCCGCTCTACGGCCTGCGCCTGGGCTACGACGCGCAGGGCGCGGCCGGCCTCGTCAGCCTGATCGCGCTCGGCAACGTGCTGTTCCAGATCCCGTTCGGCTGGCTCGCGGACCGCGTCGACCGGCGCGCGGTGCTCCTC
>NZ_VRVD01000437.1:0-3988 GCF_008040015.1 Methylobacterium sp. WL18
GTGCTGCAGCAGCCGCGGGCCTCCGAGATCGTCCGGGCGCGGCGGCGGGCACGACTGCGTCCCGCGCCGAAGCCGGTGGCGGCGACACCGATTCCGGCCTCACCCGAGAAGCCAGCCCGCAAGGTGATGGCCGTCAGCAAGCCGCCGGTTGCGAAGAAGGCCGCCGATGCGGCCAAGCCCGGCGCCGCGACCGTGGCTCAGGCCGAGCCGGCCGACGAGGAGACCGAGGTGCTCGGTATCAAGCTCCCGTCCCTGGCGCCGGCCGGCCGGAAGCTGAAGGAGAGCGTCGACGCACTGGGCGATGCGATGAAGAAGGTGTTCTAGCGCCTTCCACCGGACGCCGGAGCGGTTCGATACGCATGCTCCGCTCTCCGCAACGTCCCTACCGATAAGCGGGCGACTGCCGTTCTGGACGCCGCTTACGGGCTGCCCGGGGGCGCAGCAGCGCCCCCGTTCAGGATTCGGCCGGCTCAGCTGCGGCCTGTGTTCCGGCCGGGCTTGTGATCGGGCCGGGGACCGGACCGCTCGGCCTGGCGCTGATGCTTGCCGGCGCGCGGGCTCGCGAACCCCTTCGGGCCGCTCGGGGCACTCTTGCGCTCGGCCGGACCGGCATCCCCGGCCAAAGCCTCGACCTGGATCTCCGGCGAGCCGTTGCGGGCGAAGGCCTCGGCGAAGCGCGCGGCGGCGTTGCCGCGGATCTCGAACTTGGTCTCCCGGTCGAAGATCCGGATCGCGCCGATCTCCTGGCGGTCGATGCCGCCGCGGCGGGTCAGCATCGGCAGCAGACGGCGTGGGTCGGCGTTGTCGCGCCGGCCGAGATTGAGCCGGAACCACACCGCCGGACCCAGGGCGGCGATCTGCTCCGGGTTCATCGGGTCGTAGGGCGGGCGCTCGCTGACGCCGCGCGGCGCACGGCCCTCGCCGGGATCGCTGACCTCTTCGGGCGCCGGCAGGCGGGTGCGATAGACCCGGGCCAGCAGGGCGGCGAGTTCTTCCGGCGTCTTGCCGGCGAGCAGGGCGCCGGCGAGCGCGACATCCTCCTCAGCCGGCGGCTCGGAGAAGAGCGGGTCGGAGAGCATGCGCTCGCCGTCGAGCTTGCGGATGTCGTCGGCCGAAGGCGGCCCCGACCATTCCGGGCTCACCTTGGCCATGGCGAACATCTGCTCGGCGCGGCGGCGCCGGGAATTCGGGATCAGCAGCACCGAGGTGCCCTTGCGTCCGGCGCGGCCGGTGCGCCCGCTGCGGTGCTGGAGCACCTCGGCGTCGTGCGGCAAGTCGGCGTGGATCACAAGGCTCAGCGACGGCAGGTCGATGCCGCGCGCCGCCACGTCGGTGGCGACGCAGACCCGGGCACGCCCGTCGCGCAGGGCCTGGAGGGCGGCGTTGCGCTCGCCCTGGCCGAGCTCGCCCGAGAGCGCGACCACCGAGAAGCCGCGCTCGGTGAGGCTCGCCTGGAGATGGCGCACCGCGTTGCGGGTGTTGCAGAACACGATCGCGGTCGGGGCGTCCGCCTCGCGCAGGAGGTTGAGCACCACGTGCTCGGTCTCCCGCGGCATGATCCGCACCGCCCGGTAGGCGATGTCAGCGTGGCCCTTGCTCTCGCCCTTGATCGCCAGCCGCAGGGCGTTGCGCTGGTAGCGCTCGGCCAGGGCCTCGATCGCCTTCGGCAGGGTCGCGGAGAACAGGTAGGTCGCCCGCTCCGGCGGGGTGGACGAGAGGATGAACTCGATATCCTCGCGGAAACCGAGGTCGAGCATCTCGTCGGCCTCGTCGAGCACGACGGCGCGCAGGTTGGTCGGGTCGAGGTTGCGGCGCTCGAGGTGGTCGCGCAGGCGGCCCGGGGTGCCGACCACGATATGGGTACCGTCGGCCATCATCCGGGCCTCGCGGCGGGGATCCATGCCGCCGACGCAGGCGGTGACGCGCCCGCCGGCCGGGGCGTAGAGCCACAGCAGCTCGCGCTGGACCTGGAGGGCCAGTTCGCGGGTCGGGGCGATCACCAGGGCGAGCGGCGCGCCGGCGGGGGGCAGCATCTCGGCCGCATCGGCCTCCGCACCCGCTTCGCGGCCGAAGAGCATGTCGGCCATGGCGAGCCCGTAGGCCACGGTCTTGCCGGAGCCGGTCTGGGCGGAGACGAGGAGGTCGCGGGCGCCGGCCGCCGCCTCCAGCACCGCGGCCTGGACCGGGGTGGGATCGGCATATCCGCGCTCGGACAGGGCCCGCGCGAGGGGGGCGGGCAGGGTCGGGAAGGGCAAGTTTCGGAAACTCTCAACGGCCGCGCCGCGCCCGGCAGCGCGCCATCGCGCGGCGGAGGAATCAGGCACCGGACTTTATTCGGGTCCTAACAAGGTAGCGCCTACGAGGCCCGATGACCACTCCCGCCACGGCATGGGCCGGTTGCGCGCGCTCAGAGGGGCGCGGCGAGGCTGGTCCGCCCGCACTGACGCCACCGTAGGACGCGGGCTGACCCGGTCCAGGCCGGGCATGGACTCTCATTGGGTCCGACAGTACGCACGGCCGCGTCACACGACCGCGCACGGAGACGACCAAGACCATGACGGGAGTCCTGCGGCTGGCGGTGGCGTGGGCGACGGTTCTCGCCTTCGCGTGGTTCGGGAAGTCCTGGCTCGGGGACCTGTCGCAGCCCTGGTTCGCGGGCGGCCTGTTCGCCTGGCTGCTCGCGGTCATCGTCTGGGCGGCCTTCGGGGTCGTGCACGAGGCCGAGGATCTCGCGCATCGGCTCGGCGAGCCGCTCGGCACCCTGGTGCTGACCCTGTCGATCGTGATCATCGAGGTGGCGCTGATCTCCGCCGTGATGCTCTCGGCCAAGGACGCGCCGACGCTCGGCCGCGACACGATGTTCGCCGTGCTGATGATCGTGCTGAACGGCGTGGTCGGCCTCGGGCTGCTGATGGGCGGCCTGCGCCACCACCAGCAGAGCTACAACCTGCAGGGAGCCTCGGCCTTCCTGTCGGTGATCATCCCGCTGACCACCGTCGCGCTGATCATCCCGAACTTCACCAGCTCCACCGCCGACGGCACCCTGACCACCCTGCAGGCGGTGACCTTCTCGGTATTCACCCTGGCGCTCTACGGGGTGTTCCTGCTGATCCAGACCAGCCGGCACAGCGACTTTTTCCAGGAGTCGGAAGAGGAGGCGGACAGCGAGGCCGGCTCGGGTTCGGCCTCGCGCGGCGCGATCGCGAAGCACGTCGTGCTGCTGCTCGCCAACGTCGTACCGATCGTGCTGCTGGCCAAGAGCCTCGCGGCGATCCTCGACCACGGCATCGCAGCGCTCGGGGCGCCCTCCGCGCTCGGCGGCGTGCTGATCGCTGCCATCGTGTTCACCCCGGAGGCGATCTCGGCGCTGAAGGCCATCGCGCGCAACGAACTGCAGCGGGCGATCAACCTGTGCCTGGGCGCGGCGACCTCGACAATCGGCCTCACGGTGCCGGCGATCCTCACGATCGGCCTGCTCACCGGCCAGACCGTCGTGCTCGGCCTCAAGCCCACCGAGATGACGCTGCTCGCGGTGACGCTGATCCTGAGCACACAGACCTTCTCGGGCCTGCGCACGACGGTTCTGGAGGGCGCCGTGCACCTCGTGGTGTTCTTCGTCTACCTCGTGCTGATCTTCAGCCCGTGATCAGCTGCCGAACCGCTCGGTCCGGATCACGCCAGCCGGGACGCCCGCCGCCAGGATCAGGTCGGAGGCCGCGCCGACGAATCGGTTCGACCCGCAGAGGAAGACCTTTTCAGGTCGTCCGAGCCGCGCCAGGGCGCCGGCCACGAGGGCGGCGTCGATCCGCCGGCCGCCGGCATCCCGGGTGGTGGTGAGTTGCAGGGATAAGCCGGTTCCGTCGGCGGCGAGGCGCTCCAGTTCGGGCAACGCGATCGCGTCCGCGCGCGTCCGGGCGGAGTAGATCAGGGCCGCTGGAATCTCCGGAGCGACCAGCGCGCGCCGGCGCAGCATCGCCAGCAGCGGCAC
>NZ_VRVD01000438.1:0-3973 GCF_008040015.1 Methylobacterium sp. WL18
CCCTGCGGCCGGCCGGCCCCGCGCTCGCGACCCATACCGGCGCTGCCGCGCCGAGCCTGTTCCGGTCCGCCCGCCCGAGCTTCTTCCCGGCGAACACGCCCTCGGTGGCGGCGCCGTCGGGCTACAGCCGAGCCCAAGGCTGGAGGCCGGACGGCTGGCAACCGACACCCGAGCCGGAGCCCGTCTTCGGCGACACGCAGGGGTTCGGCGAGGCTCCGCAGGCACCGTTCGCGCCGTCGCCCGAGGCGGATCTCGCAGCCCCACCCCAGGCGGATGTCCGGCCGGTGGTCGAGGCGGCCGAGGCCATCGACCACCCGCTCGGCGCGGCGCGAGCCCAGATCCATGAGACCTACATCCTGGCCCAGACCCGGGACGGCCTGGTGATCGTCGATCAGCACGCCGCCCACGAGCGCCTGGTCTACGAGCGCATGAAGGCGGAGCGGGCCCAGGGCGGCATCGCCCGCCAGGGCCTGCTGATCCCAGACGTTATCGAGATGAGCCCGGACGCCGCCGAGCGCCTTGTCGCCGCGGCCCCGGACCTCGACCGCCTCGGCCTGTCGATCGAGGCGTTCGGCACCGGTGCCGTGCTGGTGCGCGAGGTGCCGGCCGCGCTGGTCGGCGCCTCCGTGCGCGATCTCGTCACCGATATCCTCGACGCGCTGGAAGCCAGCGGCGATGAGGAGGGTGGAGCCCCCGCGGCAGAGGGCGGCCCGCTCGGGCGGCGCCTGGACGCGATCCTGTCGCGCATGAGCTGCCACGGCTCGGTCCGCGCCGGCCGTCGCCTGCGCCCGGAGGAGATGAACGCGCTCCTGCGCGAGATGGAGGCAACGCCCAATTCCGGGCAATGCAACCACGGCCGCCCGACCTCGATCGCGTTGAAGTTGTCCGATATCGAGCGGCTGTTCGGCCGCCGATAGGTTGTCGGCCATCCGCAATTGGGAGACCGGCCGACGTAAGCCGGATCCGGCTGCGCTCGGCTATCTCCACGTCATCGATCGGATGCCCGAACAGGTCCGATCGGCCCTGGAGAAACCGCTCGTCTCCGCCACGTCTTAGCCAACGTCGCCTGCGGGCGGGGCGCGACACCAGCCAGCGCCTGTCCCACGATGCCGACTTCGGGGGCGTGCTTTTTCTGGACCGAAGACCTGATACCCCTCCTCTCGCGCATCAACCTCTCTGACCCGCATCGCGCCGCCGCCGGAGCCCGCGACCATGGATTTCACCATCTCCCGCCGCGTCGAGGATTACCGCGCGCGCATCGCGGCCTTCGTGGATGCGTATGTCGTGCCGCTGGAATCGGACCCGGCGGCCTATGACGGGCACGGCAATATCAGCCTCACCGAGCTGGCGCGGCTGCGCGGCCTCGCGAAGGCCGAGGGGCTGTGGTGCCTGCAGCTCAAGCCCGAGACCGGCGGGGCCGGCCTCGACAAGGTCGGCATGGCGGTCTGCTACGAGGCGATGAACCGCTCGATCTTCGGGCCGGTCGTGTTCAACTCCGCCGCCCCCGACGACGGCAACATGATGGTGCTGGAGAAGGTCGCGACCCCGGCCCAGAAGGCGCGCTGGCTCGACCCGATCGTGCGCGGCGAGGTCCGCTCCGCCTTCGCCATGACCGAGCCGCATCCCGGTGGCGGCTCCGATCCTGGCATGATCCAGACCCGGGCCGAGCGCCGGGGCGACACCTACGTCGTCACCGGCCGCAAATGGTATATCACCGGGGCCGAGGAGGCCGCCCATTTCATCCTGATGGCGCGCACCTCCGACGACGCCCGCAAGGGGCTCACCGCCTTCCTG
Source organism: Methylobacterium sp. WL18 (assembly GCF_008040015.1). Lineage (NCBI taxonomy): Bacteria > Pseudomonadati > Pseudomonadota > Alphaproteobacteria > Hyphomicrobiales > Methylobacteriaceae > Methylobacterium > Methylobacterium sp. WL18. The sequence continues at coordinate 1,795 of NZ_VRVD01000438.1, forward strand.
TTCCACAAGGACCAGCCCGGCTGGGAGATCCTGCGCCGGATCCCGATCATGGGCCCGGAGGAGCACGGCGGCCACTGCGAATTGCTGTTCGACGGGCTGGAGATCCCGGCCGAGAACGTCCTGATGACCGAAGGCGACGGTCTGAAGCTGACGCAGATCCGCCTCGGTCCGGCGCGGCTCACGCACTGCATGCGCTGGCTCGGCCTGTCGAAGCGCTGCGTCGAGATCGCCCGGGCCTATGCGGGCGAGCGGCACGGCTTCGGCATCCGGCTCGCCGACCGCGAGAGCATCCAGCTCATGCTCGGCGACCTCGCCATGCGGATCGAGATCGGCCGGCTGCTGGTGATGAAGGCCGCCTGGGCGCTGGACCAGGGCAGCTTTGCCCGCAAGGAAGTCTCGATGGCCAAGGTCCACGTGGCCAACCTGATCCACGCGGCGGCCGATATCGCGATCCAGATCAACGGCGCCCGGGGCTACTCCACCGACACGCCGCTCGAATGGATCTACCGTTACGCCCGCCAGGCCCGGCTGGTGGACGGGGCCGACGAAGTCCACAAGATGGTGCTCAACCGCAACCTCGAAGCCGAGGGCGATTCGTTTTGGACCTGGGGTTTGGAGGGGTGACGGTTGTCCTCCCACCGGGGCAAGGTGGACGTCCAATCCACCGTCCTCATTCTGAGGTGCGGCCAAGCCGCCTCGAAGGAGGCCTCCAGGGATCGCGCGACGGACTGGAGGGCGCCTTCGAGGCCCGCTGATGCGGGCACCTGAGGATGACGGCGCGGTTGCGATGACCGTTTGTCCGCTCATTCGCCAGCAAAGAACAAAAACCGGCACCGGGAGCGCCCGGATCGGCGCTCAGCCGACGAGAGGAAAGGTCCGAGAGACATGACGGATGTCGTGATCACCGGCGCGGTGCGCACCGCGATCGGCACCTTCGGGGGCTCGCTCGCGGCGATCCCGCCGGCCGAGCTGGCGGCGCAATGCGTCGCGGAAGCGCTGAAGCGGTTAGGGACCGCGCCGGAGGCGGTGGGCCACGTGGTGATCGGCAACGTCATCCCGACCGAGCCGCGCGATGCCTACATCGCCCGGGTCGCCGCCATGGAGGGCGGGATCCCCCAGGCCGTGCCGGCGCTCACGGTCAACCGCCTGTGCGGCAGCGGCCTGCAGGCGATTGTCTCGGCCGCGCAGGCGATCATGCTGGGCGATGCCGAGGTGGCGGTCGCCGGGGGCGCCGAGAGCATGAGCCGGTCGCCGCATCTCCTGGAGACCGGGCGGTTCGGCCAGCGCATGGGCGACGCGACCCTGATCGACTACATGGTCGGCGTTTTGAACGACCCGTTCGGCAACGGCCATATGGGCGTCACCGCCGAGAACGTGGCCGAGCGCTACGGCATCTCCCGGGCCATGCAGGACGCGTTCGCGGCCGAGAGCCAGGCCCGGGCCGCCCATGCGATCCGCGAGGGCCGGTTCCGCGAGCAGATCCTGGCCGTCGCGGTCCAGCGCAAGCGCGAGACCGTGGGATTCGACACCGACGAGCACCCGAAGGCCACCAGCGCCGAGGACCTCGCTAAGCTCCGCCCGGCCTTCTCCAAGACCGGCAGCGTCACCGCCGGCAACGCCTCCGGCCTCAATGACGGCGCGGCGATCGTCGTGCTGGCGAGCGCGGCGGCGGCCGAGCGTGACGGGTCCAGGCCACTCGCCCGGATCGTCGGCTACGCCCATGCCGGAGTCGATCCCTCCGAGATGGGCATGGGTCCGGTGCCGGCCGTGGAGCGCCTGCTGGCGCGCACGGGATTGCGCGCCGCCGACTTCGACGTGATCGAATCGAACGAGGCCTTCGCGGCCCAGGCCTGCGCGGTCTCCCGCGCCCTGGATCTCGACCCCGCCAAGGTCAACGCGAACGGCGGCGCCATCGCGCTTGGCCACCCGCTCGGCGCTACGGGGGCGATCGTCACCGTCAAGGCGCTCTACGAACTCGCCCGGGTCAATGGCCGCTACGGGCTCGTCACCATGTGCATCGGCGGCGGACAGGGCATCGCCATGGCGATCGAGCGGTTGCACTGAGATGGCCGGCTTGTTCGATCTCACCGGCCGGCACGTGCTTGTCACCGGCGCCTCCAGCGGCCTCGGCCGCCACTTCGCCGGCACGCTGGCTAAAGCCGGCGCCCGCCTGTCGCTC
>NZ_VRVD01000439.1:0-3970 GCF_008040015.1 Methylobacterium sp. WL18
GGGCATGTTCAGAGCCAGCGCCACGTCGGCTTCGGCCAGCTGAGGCGGCGTCGGGAAGACATGGGTCAGGCTGCCCGCCGGCTCCGCCAGCGGCGTCCCAAAAGCCGCGACGAGCTTTCCGGCGAGTCGGATCGCGGCCTGGACCGAGACCTGCTGGCCCAAAATCGCCCGGCAGCCGGTCTCGAACGGGTCCCAGGCGCCGGGCAGCCGCAATCCGGGCCGGGCCGCCACGAGCCCGGCCAGGGCAGGGTCCCGGGACAGGCAGGCCGCGATCGCGACCGGGTCGGCATCGCAATCGAACAGGCGGCGCAGGCGCGCGGCAATCTCCGGCCCGGAACTTACGTCGAGGCCACGGAGCGTCGCGTGCAGTGCGTCATCGCCGAACGCGACCGCGACGATGCCGGGCCGGCCGCCGACGCAGACCGTTCGCGCGTAGGATTGCGCGTCGGCCTCCGCCGATTCGACGCCGAGGATCGCCCGTTTCGCCAGGAAAGCGCGGATCGACGCCCAATCGTAGGGCGGCGGGCAGGGGAGACGGAGCGTGACGGCCGACCCAGGCGGCGAAAAGAAGTGGGGCGGCCCTTGGGCCGCCCCCGGTGTCGCCTCGGGTTCGATGGCTCGGCTCAGCCGCGCTCGTCGACCGGCACGTAGTCGCGCTGCGCCGGACCGACATAGAGCTGGCGCGGACGGCCGATCTTCTGCATCGGGTCCTCGATCATCTCGGCCCATTGCGCGATCCAGCCGACCGTGCGCGCCACCGCGAACAGCACGGTGAACATGTCGGTCGGGAAGCCCATCGCCTTGAGCGTGATGCCCGAATAGAAGTCGATGTTCGGGTAGAGCTTCTTCTCGATGAAGTACTCGTCCTTGAGGGCGATCTGCTCCAGCTCCATGGCGACGTGCAGCAGCGGATCCTCGGTCTTGCCGAGTTCCTTGAGCACCTGGTGGGTGGTGCTTTGCATGATCCGGGCGCGGGGATCGTAGTTCTTGTAGACCCGGTGGCCGAAGCCCATCAGGCGGAACGGGTCGTTCTTGTCCTTGGCCTTGGCGACGTACTTGCCGACGTTCTCGGGCGTGCCGATCTCCATCAGCATCTTCAGCGCCGCCTCGTTGGCGCCGCCATGGGCGGGCCCCCACAGGCACGCGATGCCGGCCGCGATGCAGGCGAACGGGTTGGCGCCGGACGAGCCGGCGAGCCGCACGGTCGAGGTCGAGGCGTTCTGCTCGTGGTCGGCGTGCAGGATGAAGATCTTGTCGAGGGCCTTGGCGAAGACCGGGTTGACCTCGTACTCCTCGCACGGGACCGCGTAACACATCCGCAGGAAATTCGAGGTGTAGTCGAGGTCGTTCTTAGGATACACGAAGGGCTGGCCGATGGAGTACTTGTAGGCCATCGCGGCCAAAGTCGGCATCTTGGCGATCATGCGGATCGACGCGATCAGCCGCTGGCTCTCGTCGGTGATATCGGTCGAATCGTGGTAGAAGGCCGAGAGCGCGCCGACCGAGGCGACCATCACGGCCATCGGGTGGGCGTCACGCCGGAAGCCAGTGAAGAACCGGTTCATCTGGTCGTGCACCATGGTGTGGCGCGTGACCCGATAGTCGAAATCGGCCTTCTGGGCGGCGGTCGGCAGGGTACCGAACAGCATCAGGTAGCAGGTTTCGAGGAAGTCGCCCTTCTCGGCGAGTTGCTCGATCGGGTAGCCGCGATAGAGCAGCACGCCCTCATCGCCGTCGATGTAGGTGATCTTCGATTCGCAACTCGCCGTCGAGGTGAAGCCCGGATCGAAGGTGAAGGCGCCGGTCTTGGCGTAGAGCTTGCCGATGTCGATGACGTCCGGGCCGATCGTGCCGGACTTGACCGGCAGTTCGATCTCCTTGCCGTCCACGGTGATGGTGCTGGATGCGCTCATGGAACGTGGACCCTTCTCTGGCGACGTGGCGGATGCCGGCCTCGGGCTGCCCGAGGCGACCCCGGGGCCGGAGCACGCCGCGCGTTATGTTGCGGGTGCTCACAGGCCCTGGGTTACCCAAACGGCAGTGCAGCAGCAACGGGGTCGGTGACAACCGACCGCCATCGCCAAGCGAAATCCGGTCCCAAGCGAAATCCGGGCCGGGACCCGCAGTTCCGTCCCGCCCGCTCAGCCCTGCGGCACTTGATCGGCGAGTCGCGCCAGGGTCTCGGCCCGACCGAGTACCGCCATCACGTCGAACAGGGGCGGGGAGGTGGTACGCCCGGTGAGCGCGGCCCGCAGGGGCTGGGCCACCTGCCCGAGTTTGCACCCGGCGGTCTCCGCATACTGACGCACCGCACCCTCGGTCGCCGCCGCGCTCCACTCGGGCAGCGACTGGAGATCCGGCAGCACCCCGGCCAGACGCGCCCGGCCCTCGTCGGACAGGAGCGCCCGGGCCTTGTCGTCGAGTACCAGGGGACGCTGGGCGGTGAGGTAATAGGCGCTGTCGAGCAGTTCGATCAGCGTCTTGGCCCGCTCCTTCAGGCCCGGCATGGCCTGGGTCAGCGTATCCTTGAGATCGGGCTGGAGCGTCGCCGGTAGGCCGCGCTCCGGGCCGACGTTCGGCAGGATCGTCTCGATCGCGGCGACCAGGTCCGCATCGGCGCTGCCGCGGATGTAGAGCCCGTTGAGGTTGGCGAGCTTGGCGAAGTCGAATCGCGCCGCCGAGCGCCCCACCGCGCCTAGATCGAAGGCCGCGATCATCTCGTCGGTGGAGAACACCTCCTGGTCGCCGTGGCTCCAGCCCAGGCGCACGAGGTAGTTGCGCAGCGCCTCCGGCAGGTAGCCGAGGTCGCGGTAGGCCTCGACGCCCAGCGCGCCGTGGCGCTTGGACAGCTTCGCCCCGTCGGCCCCATGAATCAGCGGGATATGAGCCATCCGCGGGATGTCCCAACCCAAGGCCGAAAAAATCTGGCTCTGGCGGGCCGCGTTGGTGAGGTGGTCGTCGCCGCGGATGATCTGGGTGACGCCCATGTCGTGGTCGTCGACCACGACGGCGAGCATGTAGGTCGGCGTCCCGTCCGAGCGCAGCAGCACGAGGTCGTCGAGATCGCGGTTGGCCCAGGTCACCCGCCCCTGCACGGCATCCTCGACCACCGTCTCGCCCTCGAGGGGCGCGCGCAGCCGGATCACCGGCCTGACTCCGGCAGGAGCCTCGGACGGATCGCGGTCGCGCCAGCGCCCGTCGTAGCGCGGGGCCCGGCCCTCGGCCCGGGCGGTCTCCCGCATCTGCGTCAGTTCCTCGGCGGAGGCGTAGCAATGGTAGGCGCGGCCGGCAGCCAGCAGCTCCTCGGCGACCGCGCGATGGCGCTCGGCGCGGGCGAACTGGAACACCACGTCCCCGTCCCAGTCGAGGCCGAGCCAGGACAGGCCGTCGAGGATCGCGTCGATCGCACCCTTGGTCGAGCGTTCCCGATCGGTATCCTCGATGCGCAGCAGCATCTTGCCGCCGGTGTGGCGGGCGTACAGCCAATTGAACAGCGCCGTGCGGGCACCGCCGATATGGAGGTATCCGGTGGGCGAGGGGGCGAAGCGCGTGACGACGGCTGAGGACATCGGGCCGATATGTTCGGGGGCGGAGGGCAACGGGGCGGTGCGGGGCGTCAGGGCGGCGCCCGTCGCACGGCATGGCGCCCGTAGCACGAAGCGTCCGCTGTAGCACGGGCCGATGGGTGCGTTAAGAATCCCAGGCCGGGACGTGAGTCGTCCGCTACGGGGCGGGGTAGATGCGGCGGATCGGCGCGAGGCTAGCGGGCGGCGCGGTGGCGCTGGCTGGCACGCGCCCGGTTTCGATGCCGGCGCTGCACGGCTGGCTCGCCGACGGACTCGCCCGGGAGGTCGAGCAGCGCCGCCTGTTCCCGTGGCTGGCGGTGGCGTTCGGCGCCGGGATCCTGGTCTTCTTCGGGTGTGCCGACGGGACGCCGTTCCTCGCCGCCCCCCTAGTCGGAGCGTCGCTC
>NZ_VRVD01000043.1:0-18249 GCF_008040015.1 Methylobacterium sp. WL18
GCGCCGCGGGCGGCCCCGCCTTCGCTTCGCCGGTGACCGACTTCTACCTCACCAATCCGATCGCCCGCGCCTCGCGGGTGCTTGCCGAGTGCTCGCGCCTGGCCCGCGAGCGTGCCGCCGAAGCGCGGCCGCTTGCGGCGGCGGAGTAGGGATCTCACGATGACCTCGCTCGAAATCCTCGGGACCGTGCTCCTGATCGTGCTGAAGAGCTTCGTGCTGCTCTCGGCGCTGCTCGTCTTCATCGCCTACGCGCTGCTCGCCGACCGCAAGATCTGGGCGGCGGTGCAGCTCCGGCGCGGGCCCAACGTGGTCGGCCCGTTCGGGCTGCTGCAATCCTTCGCCGACCTGCTCAAGTTCGTGCTGAAGGAGCCGGTGATCCCGGCGGGGGCCAACAAGGCGATCTACCTGCTGGCGCCGCTGGTCTTCGCGATGCTGGCCCTGTCGAGCTGGGCGGTGATCCCGCTGGCCGACGGCTGGGCGATCGCCGACATCAACGTCGGCATCACCTACATCTTCGCGATCTCGTCGCTCGGCGTCTACGGCGTCATCATGGGCGGCTGGGCCTCGAACTCGAAATACGCGTTCCTGGGCGCGCTCCGGTCGGCGGCGCAGATGATCTCCTACGAGGTCTCGCTGGGCTTCGTGATCATCTGCGTGCTGCTCTGCGCCGGCTCCCTGAACCTCTCGCGCATCGTGATGGCGCAGGACACCAGCCTCGGCCTGTTCGGCTGGTACTGGCTGTGGCTGTTCCCGATGTTCGTGGTGTTCTTCATCTCGGCGCTGGCCGAGACCAACCGCCCCCCCTTCGACCTGCCGGAGGCCGAGTCGGAACTGGTGGCCGGCTACATGGTGGAATACTCCTCGACGCCCTATCTGCTGTTCATGCTCGGCGAGTACGTCGCCATCATGAGCATGTGCGCGCTCGGCACCGTGCTGTTCCTGGGCGGCTGGCTGTCGCCGATCCCGTTCGCGCCGTTCACCTGGGTGCCGGGCGTGATCTGGTTCATCCTGAAGGCCAGCTTCCTGTTCTTCCTGTTCGCGATGGTGAAGTCCATCGTGCCGCGCTACCGCTACGATCAGCTCATGCGCCTCGGCTGGAAGGTTTTTCTGCCGATCTCGCTGGTCTCGGTCGTCGTCGTCGCCTTCGTGCTCAAGCTGACCGGCCTCGCGCCGGGCGCCTGAGCCCACCCGCCGAATCGGAGATCCGGGCCATGAAGCTCGATCAGGTCGCAAAGAGCCTGCTGCTGAAGGAATTCGTGTCGGGGATGATCCTCGGCATGCGCTACTTCTTCAAGCCGAAGGCGACGATCAACTATCCCTTCGAGATGGGCCATCGCGGCCCGCGGTTCCGGGGGGAGCATGCGCTGCGCCGCTATCCCAACGGCGAGGAGCGCTGCATCGCCTGCAAGCTCTGCGAGGCGATCTGCCCGGCCCAGGCCATCACCATCGAGGCCGGGCCGCGCCGCAACGACGGCACCCGCCGCACCACCCGCTACGACATCGACATGGTGAAGTGCATCTATTGCGGCATGTGCCAGGAGGCCTGCCCGGTGGACGCCATCGTGGAGGGGCCGAACTTCGAGTTCTCGGTCGAGACCCGCGAGGAACTGCTCTACGACAAGCAGAAGCTCCTGCTGAACGGCGATCGCTGGGAGCGCGAGATCGCGCGCAACATCGCGATGGATGCGCCGTACCGCTAGGGCATCATCCCGAAAGGCGGTCGCCGCCTTCTGGGAAAAAGATGATGCGCTAGAGCCATGTCGGGGGTGCTGTTGTGCCACCGACGACCGGGTTCTATAGACGGGCCGCCCGCTGCGGCCCGTTTCCACGCAAGGCAGAAGGGGCCGCTCCGGCGGCCGATCCCGACGAGCGCATGACTGCAGCAGCCGCCTTCTTCTACCTGTTCGCGAGCGTCACGGTCGCGTCGGGCTTCATGGTGATCGCCTCGCGCAATCCCGTCGCCTCGGTGCTGTTCCTGATTCTCGCCTTCGTGAACGCCGCCGGGCTGTTCGTCCTGATGGGCGCCGAGTTCCTGGCGATGATCCTGGTCGTCGTCTACGTCGGCGCGGTCGCGGTGCTGTTCCTGTTCGTCGTGATGATGCTCGACGTGGACTTCGCCGCGCTGCGGCAGGGCTTCCAGCAATACCTGCCGGTCGGCGGCCTGATCGGGGCGATCTTCCTGGTGGAGCTGCTCCTGGTGGTGGGCTCCTGGACCATCGACCCGAACCTGGTCCAGGCGCCGCTCAGCAACGTCGCGGCGTCCGAGAACCTCACCAACGCCCAGGCGCTGGGCCGGGTGCTCTACACGGACTACGTCTACTTCTTCCAGCTTGCGGGCCTGATCCTGCTGGTGGCGATGATCGGCGCGATCGTGCTCACCCTGCGCGACCGCCCGGGCGTCAAGCGCCAGAACATCGCGGTCCAGAACGTCCGCACCCAGAGCATGGCGGTGGAGACCCGCAAGGTGCCCTCCCGCCAGGGCGTCGAGGTCTGATGCGCGATTTGATGCAAGGCGGGGGATTCGAACGATGATCGGCCTGAGCCACTACCTCACCGTCGCGGCGATCCTGTTCACGCTCGGCGTGCTCGGGATCTTCATCAACCGCAAGAACATCATCGTCATCCTGATGTCGATCGAGCTGATCCTGCTCGCGGTGAACATCAACCTGGTCGCCTTCTCGACGCAGCTGAACGACATCACCGGACAGGTCTTCGCCCTGTTCGTGCTGACCGTCGCGGCCGCCGAATCGGCGATCGGCCTCGCCATCCTCGTGGTCTTCTTCCGCAACCGCGGCACCATCGCGGTCGAGGACGTGAGCATGATGAAGGGCTAGGGCGCCCTTCTCCACGCGACCCGATTTCGCGGCCCCGCGTCGACGGGCCCCGAGTGACAATCCGGACGCCGCCCCGCGGCCGGCCCGGATGACGGACTGCAAGAGAGCGATGTATCACGCGATCGTCTTCTTCCCGCTGATCGGCTTCCTGATCGCCGGCCTGTTCGGCCGCATCATCGGGGCCCGGGCCTGCGAGTACATCACCACGGCGTTCCTGGCCTTCACGGCCCTGATCGCCTGGGGCGTGTTCCTCGACGGCGGCCACGCCGAACGGGTGCAGGTCGCGTCCTGGTTCTCCGCCGGCGACCTCCAGGTCGACTGGGCCTTCAAGGTCGATGCGCTGACCCGGGTGATGCTCGTCGTCGTGACCACGGTCTCGACCCTCGTCCACCTCTACTCCGTCGGCTACATGCACGAGGATCCGCACCGGCCGCGGTTCTTCGCCTACCTGTCGCTGTTCACCTTCGCCATGCTGATGCTGGTGACGGCCGACAACCTCGTGCAGATGTTCTTCGGCTGGGAGGGCGTCGGCCTCGCCTCCTACCTGCTGATCGGCTTCTGGTACGAGAAGCCGTCGGCCAACGCCGCCGCCATGAAGGCGTTCATCGTCAACCGGGTCGGCGATTTCGGCTTCTCGCTGGGCATCTTCCTGGTCTTCGTGCTGACCGGTTCGGTGGCGTTCGACGCGATCTTTTCCAAGGTCGACGCGATCAAGACCCTGAGCTTCCACTTCCTCGGCTATGACTGGAACGCCCTGACGCTGGCGTGCCTGCTGCTGTTCATGGGCGCCATGGGCAAGTCGGCGCAGTTCCTGCTGCACACCTGGCTGCCGGACGCCATGGAGGGCCCGACCCCGGTCTCCGCGCTGATCCACGCCGCCACGATGGTGACCGCCGGCGTGTTCATGGTCGCCCGGCTGTCGCCGCTGTTCGAGGAGGCGCCGAACGCCCTGATCGTCGTCACGGTGATCGGCGGCATCACGGCCTTCTTCGCCGCCACGATTGGCCTGGTGCAGAACGACATCAAGCGGGTGATCGCCTATTCGACCTGCTCGCAGCTCGGCTACATGTTCGTGGCGCTCGGCGTCGGCGCCTACTCGGCCGGCGTGTTCCACCTGTTCACCCACGCCTTCTTCAAGGCGCTGCTGTTCCTCGGGGCCGGCTCGGTCATCCACGCGATGCACCACGAGCAGGACATGCGGAACATGGGCGGCCTGCGCTCCCACATCCCGTTCACCTGCGCCATGATGGCGATCGGCTCCCTCGCGCTGATCGGCTTCCCGTACACGGCGGGCTACTATTCCAAGGACGCGATCATCGAGGCCGCCTACGCATCGACCCGGCCCGGGCACACGCTCGCCTTCCTGTGCACCGTCGTGGCGGCGTTCTTCACGTCGTTCTACTCCTGGCGCCTGTTCTTCATGACCTTCGAGGGCCCGGCCCGCTGGGGCATCCATGCGGCACATGATGACCACGCCGCCCCGGCAGTCGCGCATGCGGGCACCGCCCATGCCGCGATGGCCCACGAGGCCGACGGCGCCCCGGGCCATACCGAGGGCGTGGCCCACGACGACCACGGCCACGACGTCGAGCCGGCCCACAAGAGCGACCTCGTCGCGGACGACCATCACGGGCACGGCCATCACGGCGACCACACGCCCCACGAGAGCCCGCTGGTGATGACGATCCCGCTGGCGATCCTCGCCTTCGGCGCCCTGTTCGCCGGGATCATCTTCCACGACCGCTTCATCGGGTCCGGGATGGACGCGTTCTGGGGCCATGCCCTGGCGCACGGCCCCGACAACCACATCATGCACGAGATCCACGAGGTCCCGGCGCTCGTCTCCTACGCGCCGCTGATCATGCTGATCCTCGGCTTCGTCCTGGCGTTCTGGATGTACATCCGCCGTCCGGAACTGCCGGGCGCGCTCGCGGCGCAGCAGCCGTCGCTGTACCGGTTCCTGCTCAACAAGTGGTACTTCGACGAGCTCTACGACCGGATCTTCGTGCGTCCGGCCAAGGATTTCGGCCTGTTCCTCTGGAAGCAGGGCGACGGGAAGATCATCGACGGGCTCGGTCCCAACGGCATCGCGGCGCGCGTCGTCGACGTGACCCGCGGCGTCGTCCGCCTGCAGACCGGCTACGTCTACCACTATGCCTTCGTCATGCTCATCGGCGTGGCCGGCCTGATCAGCTGGTACCTGATGGCCGGCCTGCCCAAGGGTGTTCACTGACATGCTCGGCCTCGGCATCCTCTCCGGCCTGCTGATCGTCCCGCTCTGCGGCGCGGCCTTCATCCTCACCCTGAAGGGCGACGAGGACTCGGTCGCGCGCAACACCCGCTGGGCCGCGCTCGCCACCACGATCGTCACCTTCGTGCTCTCCCTGGTGGCCTGGGGCCGCTACGACGCCACGTCGTCGAGCTTCCAGCTCGTCGAGTCGCATCCGTGGCTCGCCGAGACGATCCGGTTCAAGCTGGGCGTCGACGGCTTCTCGATGCCGCTGATCCTGCTCACCACGTTCCTGATGCCGTTCTGCATCGGCGCGTCGTGGACCTCGATCCACGTCCGGGTGAAGGAATACTTCGTCGCGTTCCTGGTCCTCGAGACGACGATGATCGGCGTGTTCGCCTCCCTCGACCTGGTGCTGTTCTACCTGTTCTTCGAGGCCGGCCTGATCCCGATGTTCCTGATCATCGGGATCTGGGGCGGCCAGCGCCGGATCTACGCCAGCTTCAAGTTCTTCCTCTACACCCTGCTCGGCTCGGTGCTGATGCTGCTCGCCGTGATGGCGATGTACTGGCAGGCCGGCACCACCGACATCCCGACCCTGCTGCAGTACCGCTTCCCGGCGAACATGCAGACCTGGCTGTGGCTGGCCTTCTTCGCCTCGTTCGCGGTGAAGATGCCGATGTGGCCGGTCCATACCTGGCTCCCCGACGCCCACGTCGAGGCGCCCACGGCCGGCTCGGTGATCCTGGCGGGCATCCTGCTGAAGATGGGCGGCTACGGCTTCATCCGGATCTCCCTGCCGATGCTGCCGGTGGCGAGCCACGACTTCGCCCCCCTGGTCTTCGCCCTCTCGGTGATCGCGATCATCTTCACGTCGCTCACCGCGCTGATGCAGACCGACATCAAGAAGCTGATCGCCTACTCGTCGGTGGCCCATATGGGCTTCGTGACGCTCGGGCTGTTCACCCTGAACGAGCAGGGCATCCAGGGCGCCCTGTTCCTGATGATCTCGCACGGCATCGTGGCGGCGGCGCTCTTCCTCTGCGTCGGCGTGGTCTACGACCGGATGCACACCCGCGAGATCGCGGCCTATGGCGGCCTGGTGAAGCGGATGCCGCTCTACGCGGTGGCCATGATGGTGTTCACCATGGCCAATGTCGGCCTGCCCGGCACCTCCGGCTTCGTCGGCGAGTTCCTGTCGATGCTGGGCGCGTTCAAGGCGAACCCGACCGTCGCGTTCTTCTCGACCTTCGGCATCATCCTGTCGGCGGCCTACGCCCTGTGGCTGTTCGCCCGGGTGATCTACGGCAAGCTCGAGAAGCCCAATCTCCAGGGCATCCTCGATCTCGACACCCGCGAGAAGATCATCCTGGCGCCGCTGGTGGTGCTGACGATCTATTACGGCGTGCACCCGGCCCCCGTGCTCGACGTCTTCGCGCCCTCCACGGAGGCGCTGATGACCGGCATGAAGGCCGCCCTCGCCAACACCCAGACCGCGGCCGCCGCGCTGCCGCTCCCACGCTGAGACGGAACAGATGCCCACCGTCCACTCCGTGCTGCCCTCGCTGGCGCCGCTCCTGCCCGAGCTGATCCTCAGCGTCGGCGTGCTGCTCATGATCCTGTACGGCGCCTGGCGCGGCGACCGGTCCGCCGAGTCTGTCAGCATCGGCGCCCTGGTGCTGCTGCTGTTCGCCCTGTTCGTGGTCCTCTCGGCGCCGACGCACGGCCGGGTCACCACCCTGTCGGGGGCGTTCGTCTCCGACGCGTTCTCCAAGGTGATGAAGTCGCTGGTGCTGCTCGGCTCCGCGTCGACGATCCTGCTGGCTCACGACTTCTTCAAGCGCGAGCGGATCGACCGGTTCGAGTTCCCGGTGCTGATCGTGCTCTGCACCATCGGCATGATGGTGATGGTCTCCGCCAACGACCTGATCGCGCTCTATCTCGGCCTGGAGCTGCAGTCGCTCGCCGCCTACGTGATCGCCGCGTTCCACCGGGACGACGCCCGCTCCACCGAGGCCGGCCTCAAGTACTTCGTGCTCGGCGCGCTCTCCTCCGGGATGCTGCTCTACGGCGCCTCGCTGATCTACGGCTTCACCGGCACGGTCTCGTTCCCCGGCATCGTCTCGGCGCTGAACGAGAATGCGGGCCTGGGCATCGTGCTCGGCATCGTGTTCGTGGCCGCGGGCGTCTGCTTCAAGATGTCGGCGGTGCCGTTCCACATGTGGACGCCCGACGTGTACGAGGGCTCGCCCACCCCGGTGACCGCCTTCTTCGCCACCGCGCCCAAGATGGCGGCCGTCTCCATGACGGTGCGGGTGTTCATCGGCGCCATGCCGGACGTGACGGCGATCTGGCAGCAGATCTTCATCTTCGTCTCGGTGGTCTCGATGGCGCTGGGCTCGTTCGCGGCCATCGGCCAGCGCTCGATCAAGCGCCTGATGGCCTACTCGTCGATCGCCAACATCGGCTACGCGCTGATCGGGCTCGCCTGCGGCTCCGAGGAGGGGATCAGCGGGCTCGTCACCTACATGATCATCTACCTGGCGATGACTTTGGGGACCTTCGCGATCATCCTGTCGCTCCGGCGCCGGGACGTGATGTTCGAGTCGATCGAGGACCTGTCGGGCCTGTCGCGCACCCATCCCTGGCTGGCCTTCTGCCTCGCCGCGATGATGTTCTCGCTGGCCGGCATCCCGCCGCTGGCCGGGTTCTTCGCCAAGTTCTACGTGTTCGCGGCCGCCATCAAGGCCGGCCTCGTGACCCTGGCGGTGATCGGCGTCGTGACCAGCGTGGTCGGCGCCTACTACTACCTGCGCCTGGTCAAGATCATGTATTTCGACGAGCCGAAGGAGCCCTACGAGGCGATGGCGCCCGGCCTGCGGGTGGTGCTGGCCCTGTCGAGCGTGGTCGTGGTGCTGTTCTTCCTGCTCCCCGGACCGCTGGTCGGCGTCGCCGGCCGGGCGGCCCGGTCGCTGTTCTAGGCCCGGCGGCCTTCCGGCGCTCCCGATGAGAATGCGGCCCGATCAGAAAAGAACGCCTTGAGCTACCGTCTCGGGCCCGAGGCGCGCGCCCAGGGCCACCGCCTGCACGTTCACGACAGGTTGGATTCGACCAACACGGAGGCCATGGTCCAGGCACGGTCGGGCGAGACCGGCCCGCTCTGGGTGGTGACCCACCGGCAGGACGCGGGCCGGGGGCGACGCGGAAACGCCTGGGCGTCGCTGCCCGGCAACCTCGCGGCGAGCGTGCTCTGGCCGGTGGCCGGGGTGGCGGCCGAGCACCTGGCCGAACTCGGCTTCGTCGCCGGCCTCGCCCTGATCGAGGCGCTGGCGGCGACCTGCGGCACCCTGCCGGATACCCGGGGCGCGGCTTGCGCACGATCTCTGGCGTTGAAGTGGCCGAACGACGTGCTGCTCGGCGGCGGCAAGCTGGCGGGTCTGTTGCTGGAAGCCGAGACGCTGCCGGGGGGGCGCAGGGCCGCGGTGATCGGCTTCGGCGTCAACGTCGCGGCGGCCCCGGAGGGACTCGGCGCAACGAGCTTGGCCGCGACGGGTTACGCGGGCGGCTCCGAAGCGCTACTGGAACATCTCTCGGACCGGATGGCCGTGCGAGCACGCGCCTGGGACCGAGGCCGGAATTTCGCTCCCCTGCGCGAGGATTGGCTCGCGCGGGCCGCGGGTCTTGGGTCGGAGATCGCGGTGCGCAGCGGCGGACACATCCTGCGGGGCGTGTTCGAGACCATCGACGAGGGGGGGCGGCTCGTGATCCTCGCCCCCGACGGAAAACGGCATACCGTGACGGCGGGCGAGGTGCATTTCGGAACGGCCGCGACGGCGGCATGACGTTGGACGACGACAGATGGTGATGGGACAGGAGGAGCTGGTCTTCCTGCCGCTCGGCGGCGTGGGCGAGATCGGGATGAATGCGGCCCTCTACGGGTTCGGTCCGGAGAAGGGCCGGAAGTGGATCATGGTCGATTGCGGCATGGGCTTCGCCGGCGAAGAGCAGATGCCGGGGATCGACCTGATGTTCCCCGACCTCTCCTTCATCGAGGAGCGGCGGAAGGACCTGCTGGGGATCTTCATCACCCACGCGCACGAGGACCATATCGGGGCGATCTCGGAGCTGTGGCCGCGCCTCAAGGTGCCGGTCTACGCGACCCGCTTCGCCAAGAACCTGCTGGAGACGCGCCGCCTCTCGGAGCCCGGCGCCCCGAAGGTGGAGCTGCGCGAGGTGAAGCCCGGCCGCCGGGTGACGGTCGGCCCGTTCGAGCTCGAATACGTGCCGGTCTCGCACTCGATCCCCGAGTCGAACGCCATCGCGATCCGCACCGCCGCGGGCCTCGTGGTCCATACCGGCGACTGGAAGATCGACCCGACCCCCGTGGCCGGCGAGATCACCTCGCCCGAGGCGTTCACGGCGCTCGGCGACGAGGGCATCCTGGCGCTCGTCTGCGACTCCACCAACGTGGTGCGCGAGGGCTTCTCGCCGAGCGAGCGGGAGGTCGCCGCCACCCTCAAGACGCTGATCGCGGATTCGCCCCACCGGGTCGCGGTCACGACCTTCGCGTCGAACGTGGCCCGCATCCGGGCCGTGGCCGAGGCGGCCGTGGCCTGCGGCCGCGAGATCGTGGCGGTCGGCCGGGCCATGGACCGGGTGATCGATGTGGCCCGCGAATGCGGCTACCTCGACGGCCTGCCCGAGTTCCGCCGCTCGGATTCCTGGAAGAACCTGCCCCGCGAGCGGGTCGTGGCCCTGCTCACCGGCTCGCAGGGCGAGCCGCGGGCGGCGCTCGCCCGGGTCTCCCGCAAGGACCATCCGGATATCAGCCTGGCTGCCGGCGACCGGGTGATCTTCTCGTCGCGGGCGATCCCCGGCAACGAGCGCGACGTCGGCTCGATCATCAACGACCTGATCGAGCAGGGCGTCGAGGTGATCACCGACCGGACCGAGCTGGTCCACGTCTCCGGCCACCCGAGGCGGGACGAGATGGTCGAGATGTACAAGTGGACCCGGCCGGGCACGTCCATTCCGGTCCACGGCGAGGCGCTGCACCTCGACGAGCACGCCCGCTTCGCCCGGGCCCAGGGTGTCCAGAACGTCGTCAAGGCCCGCAACGGCAGCCTCGTCCGCCTGAGCCCCGGCAAGCCCGAGGTGATCGACCACGTGAAGGCCGGCCGCCTGTTCAAGGACGGCAACGTCCTGATCGACGAGAAGGACCGGGCGATCCCCGAGCGGCGCAAGCTCATGCAGGCCGGCCTGGTCTCCGTGGCCATCGCCATCGACGAGGACGGCGTCGTGCTGGGTGACCCGGCGGTGGACATCATCGGCCTGCCCAATCGCGGCCGCGCCGGCGAGCCCTTGATCGAGACGGTGGTCGATGCGGTCTCGCGCACCCTCTCGGGGATGTCGCGCGGCAAGCTCAAGGACTCGGAGGGCGTCGAGAAGGCGGTCGATCGGGCCGTGCGCACCGCCGTCAACGAGGTCTGGGGCAAGAAGCCGGCCTGCCACGTGCAGGTGGTGGAAGTCTGAGCGGTCATCCCGAAAGGCCGGTTCCGGCTTTCGGAAAACGATGACGCGCAACCAAAGACCGAGCGCATCGTCCGGGTTCTGATATCCAGGACGACGCGCTAGGATGAAAGAACGAGACGACGGACCACGGCAGGTCCCACCCAATCCCCTCATCCTGAGGTGCCCGGCGATCGGAGATCGCTGGGCCTCGAAGGAGCCCTCCAGCCGGCTGCGCGATCCCTGGAGGTCTCCTTCGAGGCTGCTGCGCAGCACCTCAGGATGAGGTCGGCATGAGGGAGACGCGGGACCTGCCGATCGGGGCGTCAACGGGAGGAACCAAACAATGATCGGTCGGCTCAATCACGTGGCCATCGCCGTGCAGGATCTCGAGGCGGCCTGCGCCGTGTACCGCGACACCCTGGGCGCGACGATCACGCCGCCCCTGCCGCAGCCCGAGCACGGGGTCACGGTGGTGTTCGTCGAGCTTCCCAACAGCAAGATCGAGCTGATGGCGCCCCTGGGCGAGGGATCCCCGATCGAGGCCTTCGTGGCCCGCAACCCGGGCGGCGGCGTCCACCACGTCTGCTACGAGGTCGACGACATCCTGGTCGCCCGCGACCGGCTGAAGGCTCAGGGCGCCCGGGTGCTCGGCACCGGCGAGCCGCGGATCGGCGCCCATGGCAAGCCGGTCCTGTTCCTGCACCCCAAGGACTTCCTCGGCACCCTCGTCGAGCTGGAGCAGGTGTGAACCGGATCCTGACCGCGCTGACCCGCTCCACCCCGGCGACCCTGGCCGCCGTCGCCGTGCTGGTGGCCGCCTTCGTGACCGTGGCCGTGAGCCAGTTCCGGCTCACGATCGGCGGGGCGATCGCGCTCTACTTCGTGGTGTGGTGGACGCTGCTCTTCGCGGTCCTGCCCCTGCGCAACCAGCCGGAGACCCGGCCCGGGCACGTGGTGCCGGGCCAGGATCTCGGCGCCCCGGCCCGTCCCCGGCTGCGCGAGAAGGCGATCTGGACGACGCTGGTGGCCGGCGTCGCCTTCCTCGCCGCCCTGGCCGTGTTCCCGCTGACGGGGCTGTAGGGCGCGCGCCGCCGCAGTGGATGCCGGTTCGGCGTAAGCGAGCGCGTTGAACCGAAGACTTTGAGCGTACGGGCCGCGGCCCCGGACCTCCGCGCCTTCCTGTCCGACAAGAGACGGCGACGTCACGCATCGCCTTGCGCGAAGCGCGCCCTTGCGGCTCCGGCTTAGACAGGTCGGAGGCAGCGCGCGCTCGTGCGGGAGAAAGGACCCGCGCGGATCTCGGCCGGCGCCTGAATCCCCGCATCCGGTGTGGTCGAAGCGTCCCGGGCCATATCTCCGGCTCGGCAGGTGCATGAGGACCGGGACGCGCATCCGGACGCGGCACGACGAATGCGGCGACGGTGAAAGGCTTACAAGCTCTGGCGGCGGACGGATCCGGCCACCGGCGTGAAACGAGGGTGCTCGGGCAGCACACGCCCTGGGCCGATCCCTCGCCAAGGAATAAAAAAACGTCTACACGGCCGCTCCCCGAACACGCCACCATGACGACGCTTACCTGCCGCGTATGCAGGACTGAGCCTGGAGAGCCTGAACCATGCCGATTCTCACCTTCCCCGACGGCAACACGCGGGAGGTCGCCGCCGGCACCACCGGCCGCAGCGTGGTCGAGGGCATCGCCAAGTCGCTGGCCAAGCGGACCGTCGCCATGGCGCTCGACGGCACGGTCGCCGACCTCGACGATCCGATCGCCCGGGATGCCCGCATCGAGTTCCTGGACCGGACCGACCCGCGCAGCCTTGAGCTGATCCGCCACGATTGCGCGCACGTGCTGGCCGAGGCCGTCCAGAGCCTCTGGCCGGAGACGCAGGTGACGATCGGCCCGGTGATCGAGAACGGGTTCTACTACGACTTCTACCGCGAGACCCCGTTCACGCCGGAGGACTTCCCGAAGATCGAGGCGAAGATGCGCGAGATCATTTCGCGCGATGCGCCCTTCACCAAGGAAGTCTGGAAACGCGAGGACGTGCGCGCGCTGTTCGAGGGCAAGCAGGAGAAATTCAAGGTCGAGCTGGTCGACGCGATCCCGCCGGGCGAGGACCTGAAGATCTACCGGCAGGGCGATTGGTTCGACCTGTGCCGCGGCCCGCACATGACCTCGACCGCCAAGGTCGGCACCGCCTTCAAGCTGATGAAGGTCGCGGGCGCCTACTGGCGGGGCGATTCGAACAACCCGATGCTGACGCGCATCTACGGGACCGCCTGGGCCGCCCAAGCCGACCTCGACGACTACCTGCACCGCCTCGAGGAGGCCGAGCGCCGCGACCACCGCCGCCTCGGCCGGGAGATGGACCTGTTCCACTTCCAGGAGGAGGGGCCGGGCGTCGTGTTCTGGCACGCCAAGGGCTGGACGATCTTCCAGGAGCTGATCGCCTACATGCGCCGCCGGCTGCGGGGCGACTACGCCGAGGTCAACGCCCCGCAGATCCTCGACAAGGCGCTGTGGGAGACCTCCGGTCACTGGGGCTGGTACCGGGAGAACATGTTCGCCGCGCAGTCGGCGGGCGACGAGGCCGAGGACAAGCGCTGGTTCGCCCTCAAGCCGATGAACTGTCCGGGCCACGTGCAGATCTTCAAGCACGGGTTGAAATCCTACCGGGACCTGCCCCTGCGGCTCGCCGAGTTCGGCGTGGTCCACCGCTACGAGCCGTCGGGCGCCATGCACGGGCTGATGCGCGTGCGCGGCTTCACGCAGGACGACGCCCACGTGTTCTGCACCGAGGACCAGCTCGCCGACGAGTGCCTGAAGATCAACGACCTGATCCTCTCGACCTACGCGGATTTCGGCTTCGACCAGATCGTCGTGAAGCTCTCGACCCGGCCCGAGAAGCGCGTCGGCTCCGACGCGCTCTGGGACCACGCCGAGGACGTGATGACCCGGGTTCTGACGCAGATCGAGGCGCAGTCGGCCGGCCGGATCCGCACGGAGGTCAACCCGGGGGAGGGCGCGTTCTACGGGCCGAAATTCGAGTACGTGCTCCGCGACGCCATCGGGCGCGACTGGCAATGCGGCACCACCCAGGTGGACTTCAACCTGCCCGAGCGGTTCGGCGCCTTCTACATCGACGCCGACGGCGCCCGGAAGCCGCCCGTGATGGTGCACCGGGCGATCTGCGGCTCGATGGAGCGCTTCACCGGCATCCTGATCGAGCACTTCGCCGGGCACTTCCCGCTCTGGCTGTCCCCGGTCCAGGTGGTGGTGGCGACGATCACGGGCGAGGCCGACGCCTACGCGCATGAGGTGGTGCGCGCCCTGGACCGTGCCGGCCTGCGGGTCGAGGCGGATCTGCGCAACGAGAAGATCAACTACAAGGTCCGGGAGCACTCGCTCGCCAAGGTGCCGGTGCTGCTCGCGCTCGGAAAGCGCGAGGCCGAGGAGCGCACGGTCTCGATCCGCCGGCTCGGCAGCCAGCAGACCCGCTCGCTGCCCCTGACGGAGGCGGTGGCGGCCTTCGTGGCGGAGGCGACCGCCCCGGACCAGCGCCGGGCGCAAGCCGTGGCCGACACGGTCCCGACCAGCGACACCGTCCTCGACGGGCATCACGGCGTCCACGCGACGCCCTGACGTTTGGGGGCGGATGATCGTCGGCCCGCCAAGTTTCGGCCTGCCAAGTTGAAGCGGTGCAGACGGAAGTCCCCACCGATCCCCGCAGCGGGCACCCGCGGGGATCGATCGAGGCCTGCGCAGGCTTGCTCGACCGAGCCGGGCAACTCTAAGTGATCGATGCTGATCGGCCGCAGGCGTCAACGCGTGCGGCTTCCGGAGGGATCGACGCCCCTGTCGCGGAGTTTCGATGCGGATTCCGTTTCGTCAAGGTAGGCGAAAGGAATCCCATTCTAAGTCGCCCCGGTAGCAGTCTTCGGCGGAGCCTCCGGCCATCGAGCGGGAGCCCGGATCCCGCCGGGTGCTTGAAGGGGGTCGCCATGAAGGCGCGGGCGGGCAGGGTTTCGGCGCGGCTGGAACGGCATGAGCGGGCGCCGATCGCCGCCTCCGGGGGCTACGGGTTCCGTCGCGACCGGCGGCTCGGGGCCCGGATCGTCCGGGCCCTGGACAGCCTGCCGCACGGCTTCTGCCTGTTCGATGCCGGCGACTGCCTGGTCTTCGCCAATGCCGGCTACCGGCGGATCTTCGGACAGACGGAAGGGCAGGCGCGGCCCGGCATGCATGCCCGGACCCTCATCGCGCTCAACACGGCCCGGGGCCTCAAGGCCGAGCGGGACCCGGCGCGGATCTGGGCGGAGCGGCGCCGGATCCTGGCCCGGCGCGATCCCGAAACCGTGCTGCAGACGCTCTCGGACGGGCGCCAGCTCGCCCTCACGCTCCAGCCGCAGCCGGATGGCGGCTGGGTCGCCCTCTACGAGGACGTGACCGAGCGCCGGCGGACGGAGGCGCTGCTGCGCCACAGGGCCGATCACGACCCGCTCACCGGCCTGCCCAACCGCTTCCTGTTCGAGACCCGCCTCGACCGGGCGGCGGCCGGGCCGGGCGGCTGCGCCCTGCTGTGCATCGACCTCGACGGCTTCAAGCCGGTCAACGACGTCTACGGCCACGCCGCGGGCGACGCGCTGCTGCGGCAGGTGGCCGAACGGCTCCGGGAAGGTCTCGGCGACCGGGATACCGCGTCCCGCCTCGGCGGCGACGAGTTCGCCCTGCTGCTGGACGACGCCCCGCTCGCGACCGTGCTCGACTCGGCCCACCGCATCCACCGGCGGCTCACCGAACCCTACGATGTCGGGGCCGACCGGCCGGTCCTGATCGGGGCCGCCATCGGCATCGCCTGCGCACCGGTCCACGCCGCCCAGGGGCAAATCCTCGTCACGCAGGCCGACGCGGCGATGTACCAGGCCAAGCGGCTCGGCCATCCCTGCCTGTGGGACGCTTCGCTGCGCCTCGGCTCCGCACCGGCCTCGTGACGCCCGGCGGCCCGGCTCACCGGGCCTTGTCGTGCTCCGCGAGGCCGACGGCCTTGTAATCGTAGGTCGGATAGAATTCGGTGCGGTACGCGCCCCAGGCGGTATCCTCCAGGACGCGGTTGATTTCGCGCAGCCGGGTCGCGGGCAGCCGCAGGACGATGATCTTCCCGATGCCCATGACGACGTTCCAGGACACGACCTCGATGCCGGGCGGCGGGAAGGCCTTGTAGAAGCCCTGCTGGGCCAGCTGCGCGTTCAGTTCGGAAAGCGGACGCGACTGGTCGTGCCGCAAAAAGACCGTGAGCAGGATGGCGTTGTCCGGCGTCGCCGGGGTCGAGCCTGCCTGCGGCGGCGGCGGCGTCTGAGCCATGGCCGGCAGCGCCGTCGTGCCTATCAGCAGCGCAAGCGCCGCCAGACCCGGCCGGATCGCGATCCTCGAGCGTCTCATGCGTTCTCCCCGCCCATCCGAACCGGCGCGAGACCAACGCGGCAGGCCCGCTTTCGTCGCAGCACGGTCGGCCGGCGGCCCGGGCGTTCAGTCCGGCTCGACATCGTAGGACAGGCGCAGCCGCAGGCGGACGGCGCCCTGCTCGTCCCGGACGGCGATCACGTAATCCTGCCGCACCTGCGGGTCCGAGAGCCCCTGCGCGATCCGGGTCATCATGCGCACCGCCTGGGCCTGCGCGGCGGCGAGATCGGGCAGGTCGAAGCCCGTCTGGTCGCGAACCAGGTTCGCACCATCGTGGAGATCGATGAAGTATCGGGGCACGGATATAGGCTCTGAAGACGCGATCGCGCGCCATCATCGTGCTACGTTGTTTCTACGTAGTGTCCAGGGGGCGAAAGATGCATTTCGCGTCCGTCGTATACCTGCCGTGGTTCAGGCCTCGGCGACGCGCCTCAACCGCCCTGGAGGCTCTCGGCGAAGTCTTCCGGCACCTCGCCGAACTGGCCGAGGATCGTTACGCCCTCGAGTTCGCCGGTCTCGTCGTCGGCGACCACCTTCAGCGCCGCCGCACCGGGCATCCGGGCGGCCAGCGCCTCGGCCTTCTTGAGCGCGCCGAACTCGCTCTGGGCGGGCTCCTGCCGGGCCGGCCTCAGCCGCTTCCGATGCAGCTCGAACGGCTGCACCACGAATGTCGTCTTCATCGCCATCCACCACCTTTGAAGCACGCGGCGCGGTTGCGATAGGGCGTCCACCCGAAAGATGGCCGCGGGCGTGCCCGGGCGACGACGCGTCCGGCGATCCCCGGTCAGAGGCTGCGGGTCGTGACGCCGAGCGCCAGCAGCAGGTAGGCCCCGATGAAGAACCATTGCCGGTGCGCCACCACCGTCCGCCCGACCATCGGGATGCGGGTGTAGAGGCTGGCGACGGCAAGGCCGATCAGCACGGCCGAGACCAGGAAGGTGAGCAGGCGCGGGGCGGACAGCGTGGGCATGGCCCATGCTCGCGCCGGGACGGTTACCGGCCCGTTACCGGTCGAGCCCCGGAATGCGGGGCCGGTCCGGCGTGAGCGGGCCGGTGGAGCCCGGCAGCAGCCCGACCTGGGCCAGCCACAGCGCCATGATCGCCCCCGCGATCAGGGTCGCCAGCGAGGCCAGCCGGCCGGTCCAGCGCCGGGTGATGATCATGACGGCCAGGACGACCAGAAGGGCGAGGAGGAGAGCGAGCAGGAGCATGGCTGGCCCATGCCACGGCCGCGCCCGCGCGTCACCGCGGCGACCACCGCCTTTCGAAGACTAATCGCCTTGAAGTTGAGAATATCGTGGCGTCCCGATCATGAAAGGTGCGGAGTCGGGGAGGGGGTGCGCTGATATTTCCGGGTGATCGCGGCTTTGCCCCGACCATGACGCCCGATCCCCCCGCGCGCCATCGTACAGGTCCAGGCTTGGTCGCAGCGTCGGAAGCACAATCCTCCTCACACACACGCCGTGTCGCGCCCCTCGCCGGCAGGCCATCGCCGAGATGCTGCGGAGGCCTGACAACTTCCCCTGGTCCAACGATCACTGTGTTCAAGCAAGAAAGTCCACGCCTGCGTCGACAAAGCATGCGATGCTACGCTCGGGTCGGCGGACGCATCATCGGGTCTTCGCCCAAACGGCGCGAATCACGGGACGGACCCGGAATCCGTATAATCTCAGACGCGGCAAACGATTGGGCGCGGGCCGGAAACACTGGTGCAATGATTTTCGAAATCTGCAGACCGTCAGGATAGTTCACCTGACGGTTGTGCCAGAATTCCCTACCCGGGGGCGCGAGCATGCACAGCGATCATGTCCGTTACGCACCCAGCAGAACAATTTTGTAACTTGCATTCGGGTGGAAGAAGTAGCAAATCGCGTGTGAGGGGTACATCGGGAACCATGAAGTGACAGAAGAAGCGATTGTGCACACGCCTGACCTTATCGGCTTGGCGGGCGACGTCGTCGCCGCCTACGTGTCGAACAACCCAGTTCCGGCGAGCGAGCTGCCGGCCCTGATCGCCCGGGTGCACGGCGCGATCGCAGGTCTCGCCTCCGGGACGAGCGCGGCCGCAGCCGGCGCCGAGGCGCCCGTGGCCGTCGACAAGCCGAGCGCGGCCCAGATCCGCAAGTCGGTCCAGCATGACGGGATCGTCAGCTTCATCGACGGCAAGACCTACAAGACGCTGAAGCGCCACCTGACCGCCAACGGCCTCAGCC
>NZ_VRVD01000440.1:0-3937 GCF_008040015.1 Methylobacterium sp. WL18
CCTGAGCAGAAGGCGAACGCGGTCGGCACCCGTCCGCCCGGCCTCGATGCCGCCCGCGCCGGCCAGCCGGACGACCTGACCCGGATCAAGGGCATCGGCCCGGGCAACACCCAGCGCCTGAACGGGCTCGGCATCTACCATTTCGACCAGATCGCCGCCTGGACCCGCGACGAGATCACCTGGGTCGGCACCTACCTCGCGTTCCCAGGTCGCATCGACCGGGAGAACTGGGTCGGGCAGGCTCAGACTCTGTCGGCCACCGGGAACTGACCGCGATGGCCGAAGTCACGAACGAACTGATCTACGAGGTGCTGAAGGCGATGCAGGCGCGCCTTGGCAATATCGAGGAGGGTGTGTGCGAGGTGCGTGGCGAGATCCGGGCGCTTCGGACCCCCGTCCACGGTGTCCAGAGCGATCTGCACAACCTCTACGAAGCGTACAGCGCACTCGATATGCGCGTCGGCCGCATCGAGCGCCGCCTCGACATCGTCGACGCTCCGGTCAGCTGAGGAACAAAGAACATGCTGTCGGATCAGGATCGCATCTTCACCAACCTCTACGGCCTGCATTCGCCGGGCCTGGAGGCTGCCAAGCAGCGCGGCGCGTGGGACGGGACCAAGTTCCTCCTGGAGCAGGGCCGCGACTGGATCATCGAGGAGATGAAGGCGTCGGGCCTGCGCGGTCGCGGCGGCGCGGGCTTCCCCACCGGCCTCAAGTGGTCGTTCATGCCCAAGAAGTCCGACGGGCGCCCGCACTACCTCGTGGTCAACGCCGACGAGTCGGAGCCCGGCACCTGCAAGGACCGGGAGATCATGCGGCACGATCCGCACCTCCTGATCGAGGGCTGCATGCTGGCCTGCTTCGCCATGGGCGCGCATGCCTGCTACATCTACATCCGCGGCGAGTACGTGGCCGAGAAGCACGCGCTCCAGAAGGCCGTGGACGAGGCCTACGAGGCCCGTCTCGTCGGCCAGTCCAACGTGCACGACTTCCCCTTCGACATCTACGTCCACCACGGCGCCGGCGCGTATATCTGCGGCGAGGAGACGGCGCTGATCGAGAGCCTCGAGGGCAAGAAGGGGATGCCGCGGCTCAAGCCGCCGTTCCCGGCCAATATGGGCCTCTACGGCTGCCCCACGACGGTCAACAACGTCGAGTCGATCGCGGTCGCCGGCACGATCCTGCGCCGGGGCGGCGCGTGGTTCGCCGGCCTCGGCGGCAAGAACAACACCGGCACCAAGCTGTTCTGCGTCTCGGGGCACGTCAACAAGCCGTGCAACGTCGAGGCGGAGCTGGGCATCACCTTCCGCGAGCTGGTGGACCGGCATTGCGGCGGCATGCGTGGCGGCTGGGACAACCTGCTGTGCTCGATCCCGGGCGGCTCCTCGGTGCCGCTGGTGCCGGCCGACCAGATCATCGACGCCAAGATGGACTTCGACACCCTGCGCAACCTCGGCTCCGGCCTGGGGACCGCGGCGGTGATCGTGCTCGACCGGTCCACCGACATCGTCGCGGCGATCACCCGCATCTCGTACTTCTACAAGCATGAGTCGTGCGGCCAGTGCACGCCCTGCCGCGAGGGCACCGGCTGGATGTGGCGCGTGATGCAGCGCATGACCGAGGGCCGCGCGCAGAAGCGCGAGATCGACATGCTGTTCGAGGTCACCAAGCAGATCGAGGGTCACACGATCTGCGCGCTCGGCGACGCGGCGGCCTGGCCGATCCAGGGCCTGATCAAGCACTTCCGGCCCGAGATCGAGAAGCGGATCGACCGCTATACGGCCAACCCGCATTCCGATCCCATCCCGATGGCGGCCGAGTAGGCCGATGACGGGTCAGCCGGACAGCCCGATTCTCGTCGATCCGCGGCGCATCGACCACGCGGTCGATCGCCGGGGCGACGATGTCCGCGCGTGGAAGGGCCGCCTGGCCGCGGTCGAGGACAACCTTGCCGGCGTTCACCGGCGGATCGACAGGATCGAGCGTCGCCTCGATCTCGCCGACGCCCCGCACTGAGATTGCACCGATGACAAAGATCCTCGTCGACGGCACCGAGGTCGAGGTACCGGCCGAATACACCCTGCTCCAGGCCTGCGAGGCCGCCGGGGCCGAGATCCCGCGCTTCTGCTTCCACGAGCGCCTGTCGATCGCCGGCAATTGCCGGATGTGCCTGGTCGAGCTGAAGGGCGCGCCCAAGCCGGTGGCGAGCTGCGCCTACGCGGTGAAGGATTGCCGCCCCGGCCCGAACGGCGAGCCGCCCGAGGTCCTCACCCGCTCCGGCCTGACCAAGAAGGCCCGGGAAGGGGTGATGGAGTTCCTCCTGATCAACCACCCGCTCGATTGCCCGATCTGCGACCAGGGCGGCCATTGCGACCTGCAGGACCAGGCGATGGCCTACGGGGTCGATTCGACCCGCTATCAGGAGAACAAGCGCGCGGTCGAGGAGAAGCATATCGGCCCGCTGGTGCGGACCGCGATGAACCGCTGCATCCACTGCACCCGCTGCGTGCGCTTCCTGGCGGAGGTGGCGGGCGTGCCCGACCTCGGCGCCATCGGCCGCGGCGAGGACATGGAGATCACCAGCTACCTCGAGCAATCCATGGCGTCGGAGCTCCAGGGCAACGTCGCCGACCTGTGCCCGGTGGGCGCCCTGGTCCACCGCCCGCAGAGCTACAACGTCCGGCCCTGGGAGCTGAACAAGACCGAATCGGTCGACGTGATGGATGCGGTCGGCTCGTCGATCCGCGTCGACACCCGCGGCCGCGAGGTGATGCAGATCGAGCCGCGGGTCAGCGAAGAGATCAACGAGGAGTGGATCTCGGACAAGACCCGCTACCACGTCGACGGCTTGCGGATGCAGCGCCTCGACCGTCCGTACCTGCGCGAGAACGGCCGGCTGCGGCCCGCCTCCTGGGGCGAGGCGTTCCAGGCCATCGCCGCCAAGGTGAAGGCGACCGATCCCAAGCGCATCGGCGCGGTGGTCGGCGACCTCGCGGGCGTCGAGGAGATATTCGCCCTGGGCGAGCTGATGCGCGCGCTCGGCACGCCCAACCTCGATTGCCGGCAGACCGAGACCGGGCTCGATCCGGCGCTCGGCCGCGCCTCCTACCTGTTCAACCCGACGATCCCCGGCATCGAGGCCGCGGACGCGATCCTGATCGTCGGCGCCAACCCGCGCACCGAGGCCTCGCTCCTCAACGTCCGGATCCGCAAGCGCTGGCGCATGGCGCCGCTCGCGGTCGCGGTGATCGGCGAGCCGGTCGATCTGACCTATCCCAGCCACTACATCGGCGCCGGCCCCGAGTCGCTCGCGGGCCTCGCCCGCGGCGAGCACAGTTTTCTTGCCACTCTCAAGGAAGCGAAAGCGCCGCTGGTCATCGTCGGCGCCAACGTCCAGCCGGGCATCCTGGCGGCGGCGGCAGCCCTCGCCAAGGAGATTGGCGCGATCGGCCCGGAGTGGAACGGCTTCGCCGTCCTACACACGGCCGCCGCCCGGGTCGGCGCCCTCGATCTCGGCTTCGTGCCGGGGGAGGGCGGCCTCGACTTCCCGGCCATGCTGGCTTCCGGCGGCGTCGACGTGCTGTTCAACCTCGGTGCCGACGAGCGCGACGTCGCCCCGGGCGCCTTCGTGGTCTACCAGGGCACCCACGGCGACCGCGGCGCATCACGGGCGGACGTGATCCTGCCGGGGGCGGCCTACACCGAGAAGTCGGCGACCTGGGTCAACACGGAAGGGCGGGTCCAGATGGGCAACCGCGCCGGCTTCCCGCCGGGGGATGCCCGCGAGGATTGGGCGATCCTGCGCGCCCTGTCGGACGTGCTGGGCCAGCGCCTGCCGTTCGATTCGCTCACCGCGCTCCGCCGGGCGCTCTACGCCGCCCACCCGCATTTCGCGGCGGTCGGGACCGTGGAGGCCGGCGATGTCGCGGCGGCCGTG
>NZ_VRVD01000441.1:0-3931 GCF_008040015.1 Methylobacterium sp. WL18
GGGCGCTGACCGCGCCGGCGCCGTCGTCGATCGCCGGGGGCTTCTTGCCGCCGCAGACGTAGGGGCGGATGTCCGGCGGTGCGCCGAGCGCGGAGGCCGGCAGGGCGTCGAGGGTCGGGCTGGTCCAGCCGGCGCTATGGGTGAAGGCGTAGTCGAACAGGTCGGCGGCTTTCACGTCGCGCTCGCGCGGGCTCGGCTGGCCCATCACGATGGTGATGACCCGTCGGCCGTTGCGCGAGGCGGTCGCCACCACGTTGAACCCGCCCGAGCAGATGAAGCCGGTCTTCATGCCGTCGGCGCCGGGATAGCGCCCGAGCAGGCCGTTGTGGTTGGCCATGACGGCGCGGCCGAACTGGATCGCCGAGATCGAGAACAGGTCGTGGGAATCCGGGAAGTCGCGGATCAGCGCCCGGGCCAGCACCGCCATGTCGCGGGCCGAGGTCCACTGGCGCGGGTCGGGCAGGCCGTTGGGGTTGGTCCAGCGGCTGTCGCGCATGCCGATCCGCTGCGCGGTCTCGTTCATCTGGTCGGCGAAGCCCTCGACCGAACCGCCGAGCGTCTCGCCGATCGCGTAGGCCACGTCGTTGGCCGACTTGACCATGATGATCTTGAGGGCGTTGTCGAGGGTCAGCTGCGTGCCCGGCCTGAAGCCCATCTTGGAGGGCGGCTCGGAGGCCGCCGCCGCCGAGATCGTGATCATGGAATCGAGCGAGACCTTGCCCTGCCGCACCAGGTCCAGGGCGACATAGGTGGTCATCAGCTTGGTGATCGAGGCCGGGTACCAGGGATCGGTCGGGGCCTGCGAATAGATCACCTTGCCGGAATCGACATCGACCACGAGAATCGGGGCGGTGAACGCGCCGGCGGCCTGGATCCCGATCAGGCTCGTGCCGAGAAGACCCGTCAACGCCGCGAATCCGACGGTTACGCGCCGGAGGAGAGAAGAGGACATTCGAGCCCGACTCGTCAGAGGATCGCCAGGGTCGGCGCCGAGGCACCGGACGTCCGGCCGGCAGGCCGGGATACGCGCGGCCCGGACCGTTGGGGGCGGTCGTCGTGCTGCATCACGGCATGAACGTCGCTACCGTGGCAAGAGCAAGGCGAGACGGATCCCGGGGTCTGCGCCGCGTGGTTGTCGGTGGTCTACGGGCCGCCCGCCGCTTATGTGCGGGATGGCGGTCGGGCGAAAAGAGTTCGGGAACAGCGGTGGCTTACGCGGTCAAGGAGATCTTCCACACCCTGCAGGGGGAGGGCGCCCAGGCGGGACGCGCCGCGGTGTTCTGCCGATTCGCCGGCTGCAATCTATGGTCGGGGCGCGAGGCCGACCGCGCGGCCGCTGCCTGCCGGTTCTGCGACACCGACTTCGTCGGCCTGGACGGGGAGGGCGGCGGACGCTTCGCCGACGCGGCGGCGTTGGCCGGCGCCATCGCGCGGACCTGGTCCGGGGGTCCGGAGAGTCGCTACGTCGTGTTCACCGGCGGCGAGCCGCTGCTCCAGCTCGACACGCCCCTGATCGAGGCTGTGCATGCCGAAGGCTTCGAGATCGCCATCGAGACCAACGGCACGCTGCCTGCCCCCCCGGGGATCGACTGGATCTGCGTCAGCCCCAAGGGCGGCAATCCCCTGGCGCAGAAAACAGGGCACGAATTGAAGCTCGTCTATCCCCAGGCCGACGCCGACCCGGCGGATTTCGTCGGCCTCGCCTTCCGGCACCGCTTCCTGCAGCCGATGGACGGCCCGGAGCAGCGCGCCAGCACCCAGGCCGCCATCGCGTATTGCCGGCAGGACGCCCGCTGGCGCCTGTCCTTGCAGACGCACAAGATCATCGGGATTCCGTAGGGGGTCGGACGCGCCTTGCCCCTCGGCGATCGGATCCCGCTGTCGCTGAACGGGATCATGGTCGCCCTCCGCAAGCCGGTGCCGGGCCCGGTGGCCGATGCCCTGTGCGGAGCGATTCGCACCGCGCTCAGCCCGTCACCCCTTGGAGGGGCCGCACCAGCCGGGGAGGTAGCCCGCGTCCTTGGACTTGGCCAGTGCCATCGCCTTCTCCAGCGCCTCGGAGAAGTCGGCCTCGATGCGCTTCTCCTTGATGTTGCGGCGGAGAAAGTCCGCCCACAGGAACTCGCTGAACGGCGTCGTGTCCTTGGCGAAGCCGCCGGCCCGGCGCAGCTCCCCCGCGAGGCTTCGGAACGGGTCGTCGACGAGGTCGCCGATCGCCTTCGGGATGGCCTTGAAATCCTGGCGGACGCCCGCGGCGTCGTAGGGATAGACCCAGGATTTGTGATCGCAGACCGTCCAGAACGCATCCTTCTCGAGGTGGTGCAGGTCGGCCAGCACCGTGACCAGCACGCTCTCCACGCCCTCTTCCTGCAGGGCCCGGGACAGATGGTGATGGTCCACCACGTAGTGGCGCTTCTTGGGGCCGAGCACGGTCGGGATCATGTGCGCCCCGAGGAAGGCCTTCTTCTTGTCGCCGTCGTAGCTGCGCCAGCGCCGCCGCTTCTCTTCGACCTCCCGGTAGCCCACCGTCATCTGCGTCGGGCGCAGATCGGCGATCGGGATCGGCTTGAGCAGCGGCTCGCGGATAGGCATGGCTCGGGCTTTCTGCGTTGTTCTGTCGCGCAGATCACACGGACGGACGGGGAGCGGAAGGGCGGCGCAGCCCGATCGCGCTCACGATTTGCCGAGCGGTCCGGCCCGCACGGCGTCCAGCACGAAGACCCGGATCGCCGAGGACAGGTTCTGGCCGCCGCGCCCGGCATCGATAGCCCCGACCAGTGCCTGGACCGACTGGTCGCGCGCCTCCGCAACCTCCCGCAACGCCACCCAGAACGGATCCTCCAGGGATACGCTGGTGCGGTGGCCGGCGATCACCACGGAGCGCTTGCTGATGCCCGCGCTCACGCCGCGCGGGCCGCACGTGAACCGGTCATACGGTCGCGTCCGGATCCGGCTCGTCGCGTTCGAGCCGGTGGCCTTCGTGGCGCTCGACCTCAAGGGCCTTGCGCCGCTGCTGCAGAGTCTTGGCCTTCTTCGGCCGCCCGAAGGCGATCCGGTTGTCCGCGGCCTTCGACTCCTCGGCCGCGCGGGCCTTTGCCTTGCGGACCTGGCGCAGGTTGATGATCTCGGCCACGGATCGCCTCCCGGTTCCCGCGGCCGGCGCAGGACAACCCGCACCGGCCAAGTCTCAAAAAAATCAATCGGCGCTGGGGGCCAGCATCGTCTCCGGCCGGACCACGCGCTCGAACTCCTCTTCGGTCACGTAGCCCAGGCGCAGCGCCTCCTCCTTGAGGGTGGTGCCGTTCTTGTGGGCGGTCTTGGCGATCTCGGCGGCCTTGTCGTAGCCGATCGAGGGGGCGAGCGCGGTCACCAGCATCAGCGAGCGGCTCATCAGGTCGGCGATCTTGTCCTCGTTGGCCTTGATGCCGACCACGCAATTGTCGGTGAAGCTCACCGCGGCGTCGGCGAGCAGCCGGATCGATTGCAGCACCGCGTTGGCGATCACCGGCTTGAACACGTTCAGCTCGAAATTACCCTGCGAGCCGGCGAAGCTCACCGTGGTGGCGTTGCCGACCACCTGGCAGCAGACCATGGTCAGCGCCTCGCACTGCGTCGGGTTGACCTTACCGGGCATGATGGAGGAGCCCGGCTCGTTCTCGGGCAGCGACAGCTCGCCGAGGCCCGAGCGCGGGCCGGAGCCGAGCAGGCGGATGTCCTGGGCGATCTTGAACAGGCCGGCGGCCAGCGCCGAGAGCGCTCCTTGCGTGAACACCAGAGCGTCGTGGGTCGCGAGCGCCTCGAACTTGTTGTCGGCGCTGGTGAATTGAAGGCCGGTCAGCGCCGCGACCTGGGCGGCGAATTTTTCCGCGAAGTCGGGATGCGCGTTGAGGCCGGTGCCGACCGCGGTGCCGCCCTGGGCGAGCGCCAGCAC
>NZ_VRVD01000442.1:0-3915 GCF_008040015.1 Methylobacterium sp. WL18
ACCGCTGAGTGTCCCGAGCCAGTCGAGGCACTGGCGGAACTGGCTGATGTTGGGAGCCGCGCCGCCGCCGATCTTCACCCCGGTGCCGGTCTTCACCTGGACGGGCTTCTACGCGGGTCTCGAGTCGGCCTACACCTTCACCGACAACCAGCGCATCACCACCGTCGGCGTCCTGCCGGGCAACGTCGCCAACGTGCAGGCTGGACGCCGCCCGTTCCTGACCTCGACCTCGCAGGACGGCTTCGCCAACATCGGCGGCACCGCCGGCTACAACTATCAGTTCACGCCGGGCTCCGGCATCGTCGTCGGTATCGCCAACAGCATCGACTGGACTGACATCACCAAGAACCGGGTCATTCTGGGTACGCCGAATGCCGGCGGCACGGCTCCCAACATCAGCCAGTTCCGCCAGAGCCTCGACTGGCTCGGCACCCTCACCGGCCGCGTCGGCTACGCGTTCGACCGGGTCATGGTCTACGGCATGGGCGGTCTCGCCTACGGCAACGTGTTCCACGATGCGAACTTCTACACACCGGGCGGCGCCCTGCAGTTCGCCGGCCGCTACGACGACTTCAAGACCGGCTTCGCCTACGGCGGTGGCATCGAGTTCGCCATCCCGACCGACAGCTTCCTGAACACCTTCGCGGTCGGCAAGTATCTCGGCATCAAGTACGACGCCGTGACCATCAAGGCCGAGTACCTGCACTACGACCTCGGCAGCCAGAGCGTTCTGGTCGGCGCCATCCCGGGCGTCGGCACCGGCTCGTACATCTCGCGCTTCCGGACCGAGGGCAGCATCGTCCGCGCCGGCTTCAACTACAAGTTCGGCGGCTTCTAGGACTTCGCCACAGACACCGGCCCGGGAGCGATCCTCCCGGGCCATCCTTCGAGGGCGCGTGCCGGGACCGGTGCGCGCCCTTTTTCGTTGTGTTGTGGTCGGTTGCTTGCTGAGTACGCGAGAGCCGTGCCCGACCGCGTTGGTTCGGGCACGGCTCTCGGCTCTTGGTTTGACGCGCTCTCCGACGAACCGGAGCCACTTCGTCGAAGAGCGCTCTAGCGGGCGCGCAGATGCGCGATCAGCCGGGCCGCCGCCTCTTGCGGCGCGCCCGTGTTGAGGATGGTGAGGTCGGCCGAGACCCGGACCTCGCGGGCCAGGCGCGCGGCGACGTCCCCGTCCTCCGGCCGGTCCCGGGCCGCGATCCGGCGTGCCAGGACCTCGGCAGGCGCCGTGACCTCGACCACGCTGACCGGCAGGCCGCTGCCCCGGGCCTCCTCGACGATCCGGCGGGAGACGTTGCAGACCACCACGCGATCGCCGCGCGCGCATTCGGCGGCCTGCGCCGGGATCGCGTAGCCCAGGCCGTGCGCCCGCCAGTGCAGCGTGAACACGCCAGCCGCACAGCCCCGTGCGAAGGCGGCCTCGTCGATCTCGTCGTTGTCCTCGTCGCCCGACGGCGGCCGGGTCACCAGGCGGCTGGGGAAGACGTAGCGCGGGTCGCCCGCCAACTCCGCCCGGGCGAGCCGGATCAGCGTATCCTTGCCGGCCCCGCTCGGGCCGACCACCAGGACCAGGCAGCCCGCCATCAGGCGACCCGCCGGCCGGTGCGCCAGACCTCGCGGACCACTGGAACCCCTTCGGCGCGCTGGACCCGCACGAGGTCGGCCCGCAGGCCGGGCGTCAGGGCGCCGCGGTCGGTCAAGCCGGTGGCGCGGGCGGGGTTGGCCGTGACGGTGGCCAGCGCCTGCGGCAGCGAGATCCCGGATGCCTGCTCGGGCAGCAGGAACGCGGCCATCAGCAGGCTCGCGGGCACGTAATCCGACGACAGGATGTCGAGGTGGCCGGCCTCGGCCAACGCCAGGGCGGCGACGTTGCCGGAATGCGACCCGCCGCGGATCAGGTTCGGCGCGCCCATCATCACGGTGATCCCCCGCCCGTGCGCGGCCTCGGCCGCCTCCAGAGTGGTCGGGAACTCGGCGAGCGCCACCCCCTCCCCGACCGCGAGTTCCACATCGGCCAGGGTCGTGTCGTCGTGGCTCGCCAGGGGTATGCCCATGTCTTTCGCGAACTGGACCAGGGCTGGGCGGTTGCGGCCGTTGAGGGCCTTGCCCTCCCGGATCTTGCGCTCGGTGTTGAGCCGGATCTCCTCCAGGGTCCGGCCGCCCCGCGTGGCGTAGGTGTAGTACTTCTCCATGTCGCGGAACTGGCGCTGGCCCGGGGTGTGGTCCATCAGCGAGATCAGGCCGATCGTGTACTGCGCCTTGAACTCGGCCACCGTGTCGAGGACGTCCGCCGAGGGCAGCTCGCAGCGCAGATGCGTGAAGTGCTCGGCCCGGAACAGGTTGCCGGCCCGCGCGGTCTCGATCGCGGCGGCCAGCTGCTTCAGCTCGGAGCCGAGGCCGCTGCCGTCGGGGTCGCTGCCGGCGCGCAGGGAATCGAACACCGTGGTGATGCCCGAGGCGGTGATCTGCGCGTCGTAGGCCAGCACCGCGCCGAGGGGATGCCAGCGCACCTTGGGCCGGGGCGCGAAGTGGCTCTCGAGATGGTCGGTGTGCAGCTCGATCAGCCCGGGGATCAGGTGGTCGCCGCCGAGATCGAGGCCGCGCTCGGGCGGCCGCCCGGTGCCGATCTCCGCGATCAGGCCGTCGGCCACGGCGAGCCAGCCGTGCTCGACGCGGTCCGGCAGGACCAGGCGCGCGTTCTCGAGGATCATGTCGCTCATCGGGTCTCCTCAGGCCGCCCGGGCTTGCGCGAAGCGGGTCACGTCGACGATTCGCGTCGCCACGGCATCGCGCATCTCGCCGTCGTGGAAGATGCCGAGCACGCCGGCCCCCGCCGCCAGCTTCTCGCGGACGAGCTCGGCGACCACGGCGCGGTTGCTGGCGTCCAGCGATGCGGTGGGCTCGTCGAGCAGCAACAGCGGCCGGTCGGCGATCAGCCCCCGGGCGATGTTCACGCGCTGCTGCTCGCCCCCCGAGAAGGTCGCGGGCGGCAGGCTCCAGAGCCGGTCGGGCAGGTTCAGCCGGGCGAGCAGGGTCTTGGCCCGGGCGCGGGCCTCGTCCTCGGACAATCCGCCCTCGCGGCCGGCGGCCTCGACCACGTCGAGGGCCGAGACCCGCGGGATCACCCGCAGGAACTGCGACACGTACGCGATGACCCGGGCGCGCAGCGACAGGATGGTGCGCGGGTCGGCCCGGACCACGTCGATCGCGGCGCCGCCGTCGCGGACCAGGATCGTGCCGGCATCGCAGCGGTAGTTGCCGTAGGCCATCTTCAGGAGCGAGGACTTGCCGGCGCCCGAGGGGCCGCCGAGCACCACGCACTCCCCTGGCGCCACCGCGAGGCTCACGCCGCCCACAACCGGGAGCACCACGCCGCCGCGCAGGTGCAGGGTGAAGCTCTTGGCGACGTCCTGGAAGGTCAGAAGCGCGGTCATGCGGCGAGCACCGAGGAGACGAGGAGCTGGGTGTAGGCGTGCTCGGGGTCGTCGAGCACCCGGTCGGTCAGCCCGGTCTCGATCACCCGGCCGGCCCGCATCACGGCGATCCGGTGCGAGAGCAGGCGCGCCACCGCGAGGTCGTGGGTGACGATGATCACCGCGAGACCGAGTTCGGCCGAAAGCCGCCGGATCAGGTCGAGGAGCCGGGCCTGGACCGAGACGTCGAGCCCCGAGGTCGGCTCGTCCATCAGCACCAGCCGGGGGCCGGTGACGAGGTTGCGGGCGATCTGCAGGCGCTGGCGCATGCCCCCGGAGAACTGGCTCGGCGGGTCGTCCACGCGGGCCGCCTCGATCTCGACGCGGCCGAGCCAGTCGAGCGCCTGGCCGCGGATCCGGCCGTAATGGCGCTCGCCCATGCCCATCAGCCGCTCGCCGACGTTGCCGCCGGCCGAGACCGCCATGCGCAGGCCCTGGCGGG
>NZ_VRVD01000443.1:0-3915 GCF_008040015.1 Methylobacterium sp. WL18
AGCCGGCACCCCGCAAGCCGCCGGCCGAGAGCCGGTTCGTCGGCCTCAGCCATGCCGAGCCGGCCGGCAGCCGCGACTACAAGCTGTTCATCCCGGGCAATCCGGCCGAGCCGGCGCCACTGATCGTGATGCTGCACGGCTGCATGCAGAACCCGGACGATTTCGCCGCCGGCACCGGCATGAACGTGCTGGCCGAGCGCGCCGGCATCTTCGTCGCCTATCCGGGCCAGAGCCGGCAGGCCCATGTCCAGCGCTGCTGGAACTGGTACGAGCCGCGCGACCAGCGCCGGGAATCCGGCGAGGCCGCGATCATCGCGGGGCTCACCCGGGCCGTGATGGCGGACCACGCGATCGACCCGGCCCGCGTCTACATCGCCGGCATGTCCGCGGGCGGCGCGGCCGCCCTGAACATCGCCCGGGCCTATCCGGACCTCTACGCTGCCGTGGGGGTGCATTCGGGCCTGGCCGCGGGCTGTGCCCGGGATCTCGGCTCGGCGCTGATGGCCATGCAGGTCGGCGCGCCCGGCCTCGGCACCGCGGCGTCCTTCGGCGCCGCGCCCGTCGGGCAGCGCATCCCCACCATCGTGTTCCACGGCGAGGACGACGGCACCGTCAGCGTGCGCAACGCCGACCAGGTTCTGGCCCAGGCCAACGTCGCCGGCCTGACCGCCCGCTCCGAGACCTTCGAGGATCGCGGCCATCCCTTCACCCGCACGCGCTTCCGGGACGAGGCCGGCCGGGTCGTGGTCGAGGATTGGCGGGTCCGCGGCGCCGGCCATGCCTGGTCGGGCGGCCGCCCCGAGGGCAGCTACACCGATGCCGACGGGCCCGACGCGTCGCGGGCGATGCTCGACTTCTTCGCCGAGCACCGGCTCGGGCCGCGGTAACTCTCGCTCGCCCGGAGGCTTGCAGGGCGTGGCCCTGGACCCGCAAAAGGTCCCGGACCTTTCGAAACCGTGACCGGACCCCTCCATGACCGCACCGATCCCGACCCTCGACGGCCTCGCGCAGGTGGCGGAGCGCTACGACCTGCTCCTCTGCGACGTCTGGGGCGTGCTGCATGACGGCCAGAAGGCCCATGTCCCGGCCGGCGAGGCGCTGATCCGGTACCGCGGCCTGCCGGGGGCGCGGCCGCGCCGGGTGATCCTGGTCTCGAACGCGCCGCGGCCCGGGGACGGCGTCGGCCGGATCCTCGACCGGTTCGGCGTGCCGCGCGAAGCCTACGACGCGATCCTGACCTCGGGGGACCTCACCCGCGGGCTGATCGCCGAGCGCCCTGGCGCTCGGATCCGGCATCTCGGGCCCGAGCGCGACCTCGGCATCTTCCAGGGCCTCGACCTCAGCCTCGTCCCGGAGGCGGAGGCCGACCTCGTGGTCTGCACCGGCCTGTTCGACGACCGCAGCGAGACCGCGGACGATTACCGCGACGAACTCATGCGCCTGGCGGCCCGGGGGCTGACCCTGATCTGCGCCAATCCCGACCTCGTGGTCGAGAGCGGCAACCGGCTGATCCCCTGCGCGGGCCTGCTCGCGGCGGCCTATGCCGAACTCGGCGGCGCCGTCATCTACGCCGGCAAGCCCCACCGCCCGGTCTACGAGGCGGCGCTCGCCAAGGCCGCCGACCTCGCGGGCGCGCCGGTGGACCCGGGCCGCGTGATGGCGATCGGCGACGCGATCCGCACCGACATCGCCGGCGCCCGCGGCTTCGGCATCGCCAGCCTGCTGGTGGCCCGCGGCATTCATGCGGAAGAACTCGGCGTCTCGGCCGAGCATCACCGCCTCGGCGACGTCGCCGAATGGCTCGGGCGCCAGGTCGTCCACCCGGACGCGGTGATCGAGCGGCTGGTCTGGTAGCGCATCGCCGCCGGCCGCCATGCTACAGCTCCGGGGATGACCGATCCCGTCCCCGCCGCCACCCATGCCCGCACCATCCTGGCGGCCCACGAGCATCGCCGCCAGATCGCGCCCCTGACCGGCTGGGATGCCGGCCTGGACCTGCCCGCCGCCTACCGGGTCGCCGGAGAGGTCCGGCGCCTGCGCGCGGCGCGGGGCGAGCGGCCGGTGGGCCGCAAGATCGGCTTCACCAACACGACGCTCTGGGAGACCTACGGGGTCCGCGCGCCGATCTGGGGGCACGTCTACGACACGACGCTCCGGGCACGCGCCGACCTGACCGGCCCGGTGCCGCTCGCCGCCCTGGTCGAGCCGCGGATCGAGCCGGAGATCGTGTTCGGGCTGGCCCGGGCGCCCGAGCCCGGCATGGACCCGGCCGCCCTGATCGGCTGCCTCGACTGGGTGGCGCCCGGGTTCGAGCTCGTGCAGTCGCTGTTTCCCGGCTGGCGCTTCGCCGCCCCCGACACCGTGGCGGCGTTCGGGCTGCACGGCCTGCTGGTGCTGGGCGAGCGGGTGCCGCTCACCCCGGATTCGGCGCCCGCCTGGGTCGATGCGCTGGCGAATTTCTCGGTCGATCTGCTACGCGACGGCGCGATCGCCGACCGGGGCAGTGCCCGCAACGTGCTCGGCGGCGGCCCCCTGGCGGCGCTGGGCCATCTCGTTGATGTTCTGGCTAACGATCCCGCGAGCCCGCCGCTCGCGCCCGGCGAGATCGTCACGACCGGGACGCTCACCGACGCCCTGCCGGTGGCGCCCGGGCAGGTCTGGAGCACCCGGCTCGCGGGGCTGTCGCTGCCGGGTCTCGACCTCGCCCTGGCCTGACGCACCGGTAGCCCCCTGAAACGCCCGTGATCGCGCGTCCTCGACACAAAGCCGCAGGGTTCGCGCGCGAAATCCGTCGCGGGTGCCGCCGGATGGGGTAAGGCGAGGCGGGGCGGCCGCTCGCGGCACGCGATTCGCCCTGTGCCGCACATCCGCGTTCTCCGTTTCGGCCCGTCCGGGAGGTGGGACGTTGGTGATGATTAGCCGACATGCCACATGCTGAGACATGCCTGGACGCGCCCGGAGCCGCTACACGACCTTCCTGGTGTCCGTGACCGCGGAGCGATCCGGCGGCCGCGGCCGGTCGAGTCCCAAACCCGCTCCCCTGGTCTACGCGGTGATGAAGCCCAACGCCGAGGCCGCCCTCGCGGCGGTCCGTGCGCTGGCCGAGGGGCCGGTCGCGGTCGCCGTCGTGGGCAGCCTCTCCACCCGGGTGTCCAAGGGGCTGAAACTGAAGCCGGGCGAGCCGCGGGTGGTGTGACGGACCCGGATCAATCCACCGCGAGTCGGTAGCCGACGCCCCGCACCGTCTGCAGGAAGACCGGGTTGGCGGGGTCGACCTCGGTCTTGCGGCGCAGGCGGTTGATCTGCACGTCGACCGTGCGCTCGGCGGCGGCGCCTCCGGAGCCGGCGAGCTGCTCGCGCTCGACGTTGGCGCCCCCGGCCGCGGCCAGGATCGTCAGGATCTCGCGCTCCCGGTCCGTGATCCGGATCAGCGCGTCGTCCCGGCGCAATTCGCCCCGGTCGATGCGGAACGCGAACGGCCCGAAGGTCACCGACTCGGCCGCCGCCTCGCGCGGGTGGTCGCTGCGCTTGATGATGTTGCTGAGCCGGAGCGTCAGCTCCCGGGGCTCGAACGGCTTGGGCAGGTAGTCGTCGGCGCCGATCTCAAGGCCCATCACCCGGTCGTTCGGGTTGGAGCGGGCGGTGAGCATCAGGATCGGCACCCGGGAGGTCTCGCGGACGCTGCGGGCGTAGTCGAAGCCGTTCTCGCCGGGCATCATCACGTCGAGCACCATCGCGTCGAACACGACGCTCTGGGCCCGGGCCCGGGCCTCGGCGGCGCTGGCCGCCACGGTGACGCGAAACCCCTGGTCGGTCAGGTAGCGGGCGAGCAGTTCGCGCAGACGGCGGTCGTCGTCAACCACGAGGACGTGCGGCGCCGCGTCGGGCAAGTCGGCCCGGGGGGCGGCCGTCACG
>NZ_VRVD01000444.1:0-3910 GCF_008040015.1 Methylobacterium sp. WL18
CGCCGGCCCTGGGCCCGGCCGCAATCTCGCCGGTGGTCGTGGCCGGCCTGGTGCGAGCCCTGGAATTCGGCCTGATCTTCAGCCTCGGCGCGCTCCTTCACCTGCTGATGCTGCGCGGCCGGGTACCGTTCGGGCTGAGCTATGCCGGCGCGATCGCCCTGGTCGCCGGCCTCATGATGGCGCTGACCCAGGCCTCCGGCGGCTACCGCATCGCCGCCTTCCGGACCTTCGCCAAGGCCGCGATCCGGCTGATCGCGGCCTGGTCGATGACCTTCCTGATGGTCGCGGCCATCCTGGTCCTCGCCAAGGTAGCCGACCATTACTCGCGCCTGTGGCTCGCCACCTTCTACGGCACCGGCCTCGCGGCGTTGCTGGCCGGACGTTTCGCCCTGTCCCGGGTGATCAACCGGCAGACCCGCGCCGGCCGCTTCGACCGCCGCACCGCCATCGTGGGCGGCGGCAAGCCCGCCGAGGACCTGATCGCCGCGCTGGAAGCCCAGAGCGAGAGCGGCATCCGCATCGTCGGCGTGTTCGACGACCGCAACGCCGACCGGTCCGCCGACCAGGTGGCCGGATACCCGAAGCTCGGCAACGTCGACGACCTGGTCGCCTATGCCCGGCAAGCCCGGCTCGACCTGATCGTGTTCACGATCCCGATCACCGCCGAGGCGCGGATCCTCCAGATGCTCGCCAAGCTCTGGGTGCTGCCGATCGACATCCGCCTCTCGGCCCACGCCGCCAAGCTCCGGCTGCGACCCCGGAGCTACTCGTATCTCGGTTCGGTGCCGGTGCTCGACGTGTTCGACCGGCCGATCGCCGACTGGGACGTGGTGGTGAAGGCGCTGTTCGACCGCTGCGTCGGCCTGGTCATGCTGCTCGCGCTGTCGCCGATCATGATCGCGGTGGCGCTCGCCGTCCGGCTGACGTCCCGCGGGCCGGTGCTGTTCCGCCAGAAGCGCCACGGCTTCAACAACGAGCTGATCGAGGTGTTCAAGTTCCGCTCGATGTACGTCGACCAGTGCGATGCCGGCGCGGCCAGGATGGTCACGCGCGGGGATGCGCGGGTGACGCCGGTCGGGCGGTTCATCCGCAAGACCTCGCTCGACGAGCTGCCGCAGCTGTTCAACGTGCTGAAGGGCGACCTGTCTCTGGTCGGCCCCCGCCCGCACGCGCTCCAGGCCAAGGCCGCCAACACCCTGTACGACCAAGTGGTCGACGGCTACTTCGCCCGCCACAAGGTCAAGCCCGGCATCACCGGCTGGGCCCAGGTCAACGGCTGGCGCGGCGAGACCGACACCTCCGAGAAGCTGCAGCGGCGCGTTGAGCACGATCTGTTCTATATCGAGAACTGGTCGGTCCTGCTCGACCTGCAGATCCTGATCACGACGCCGTTCGCGTTGTTCAAGACGGAGAACGCGTATTGAGGTTGGAGTTCGTAAGGCCGATCTGCGCCGATCGCTCAGCCTGAGGTGTGAGCGCGGCTTCGGCCGCGAAGCGCGACCGGGGATCCCGTTATCCCGCGTGCGGGGCCATGCGCGACGCGCTCTCCTCTCGCCCCCTCTGGCAACGGTTTACGTCGGTAAAGAATTTTATCTTCTGAGCCAGCGAAAAGCTCGGCCTTGTTCTCCAAACGGTGACTGGATCGAGGCGGCCACGCGCCGTCATCCCGGGGCCGCGCAGCGGAGCCCGGGATCCAGGGGCGCCGACGTGTCAAACGCTTGCACGGGTAGCGGTTCTGGGTTCCGGGCTCGCCTGCGGCGCCCCGGAATGACGGCGCGGGCTATTGGATATAACGAAGTCTCTGCAATCGAACGCGTCGTTCGATCGGGATCGCAGGCTCTAACCCGGTCAAAGAGCCCCGTGGGAAGATTGTATTAGCCAAGGTCGCGATTTGCCGTCGTGAGCCGGGTGTCTCGATGCTCAAGGTCACCGGGCATTCAGCGCGTGCCGCGCAAGGTCGGCGCTCGGCTCCGGGCCATGCCCGAGCAGGCGGGAGAATCGGATATGGCGACCGGCGTCCAGGTGGCGGGAACGGACATGATCGGTGCGCGTGCGTCCGGAACGCTGACGGCGGAAATCTTCTCCGACCTGGCCGCGGTCGAAGCCCTGTGGCGGCGGCTCGAGGCCGATCCGGCCAGCCTGCAGACGCCCTATCAGCGGTATGACTGGGTCTGCGCCTACCTGCGCGCGACCGGTACGGAGGCCGAGGCCCGCATCGTGGTCCTGCGGGATGCCGAGGGCCGTGCCCGCATCCTGCTGCCCCTGGTGCTCGCCCGGACAGCCGGGATGGTGGTGGCCCGGATCGTCGGCGACACGCACGCCAACTACCACATGCCGCTGTTCGCCACCCGCGACGCGGCCGCGATCTCCGCCGGGGAGGTTACCGCGGCTCTGATCCGCGTGGGACGGTCGGCCGGCATCGACGCCTACGCGCTGCAGCATCAGCCCCTGATGTGGGAGGGCGCGGCCAACCCGTTCGCGCAGGCCGGCGAGCCGGAGGCCAGCGACGCCTACGGGCTGATGCTGGGCCCCGACCCCGAGGCGACGGTGCGCCGCGTGTTCAGCGCCGACGCCCGCAAGAAGCTGCGCTCGAAGGAGAAGCGGCTGATCGAGGCCAAGGGCGCCCTGGCCTATCGCCGGGCCGAGACCGCGGAGGACGCGGCCCGGTATCTGACGGCCTTCTACGCTCACAAGGCGGTGCGGTTCGCCAGCATGGGCGTCGCCGACCCCTACGCCGACGAGGCGGTTCGCCGATTCCTGGCGGCGGCCACGTCCGGCGCCGAACCGGCGGTCGAGATCCACGTCCTGTGCCTTGCCGAGAGCGGTCGCGTGCTGGCGACCTTCGGGGGCGCCGTCAGCGATCACCGGTTCAGCGGCATGATGACGGCGTTCGATCCCGACCCGGAGATCGCCCGGTTCAGCCCGGGGGACCTGCTGCTGCAACACCTCGTCGGCGAGCAGACCGCCCGGGGCCGTCAGGGCTTCGATCTCGGCGTCGGCGAGGCGCGCTACAAGGCGAGCATCTGCGACCAGACCATCGGGCTGGTCGAGACTATCGTGCCGGTGAGCCTGCGCGGCCGGGCCTATGGGCTGATGCGGCTGGGCCTGACCCGGACGAAGCGGCGGATCAAGCGCGATCCCCGCCTCTACGCCGTCGCCGCGAAGCTGCGGACCTTGCTGCGGAGATAAAAACGGCCCGAACGGCTGTCATTGCCGTTCGGGTGAGCTGGCAGCGATGACGGACGCATCCTGGCGTGCGCTCACGCGGCGCGGAGGCGGAGCTCGGGATCCGTCGAGCCTGACTGCGCAACGTGCTCGGCCGCGCGGTCCTGCGCCACCAGGATCTGGCCGGCGCCCGCATCCTCCGCGATGGCGTAGAGGTCGGCGAGCGCCGGATCCTCGGCGGCGGCGTTCGACGCGATGATCACGGTGTCCATGTAGCCCGCCGTCAATTCGAGCAGGTCCACGGCGCCCGGCGCCGCATGAAGGCGGCAGACGACCCATCCGTAGGCCTCCGCCATGGCCTCGAAGGTCAGGCTGAGGGTGTCCGGCTCGTCGAACAGCACGTCGGCCTCGATGCGCCCGGCGGCGATCCGGTGCAGGCCGCTGTCGCCTGCGGGCTGGATCACGTCGAGGAAGGCCGCGTCGCCCGCGATGAGATCGCTGAACCCGCGCTCGGCCGTGGCGGCATGCGGATTGTTCAGGTCGATGGTGACGAGGCTGGCCTTGCGGCCCAGCGCCCGCACCAGGGCGTCGTGCAGCGCGTTCTCGCCCGGGGACGCCTCCGTCTCCATGACGAGGATCCGGTGCCCGGAACGGTCGCCGGGCAGGCGGGAAGCGGCCCCGATCCGGGCGATGAGGGGGGCGAGGTCGTAGGCCTCGGCCGGCATCCGGGCGACGGGCGCCGGGG
>NZ_VRVD01000445.1:0-3895 GCF_008040015.1 Methylobacterium sp. WL18
GGCCCAGGCCGCGACGGTCGAGCGGCCTGCGCCCGACACCGCCGCCTGAGCGCGCCCGTTTCCGGAGCGGAGCCCGCCTTCAGCGCGGGTTGCCCTGGAGGCCGGCGGCGATCTCGTTGTTGATCCCCACGAGGGTGGCGATCTTCTCCGGGGTCGGCTCGATCATCGTGTCGACGCAGCTCCGCAGCACGAACACGCCCAGGTTGCCGATGCCCCGCTTGATATCGGCCGGCAGCGGGTTCTCGTCGGCGGTCGCCTCGGTGGCCAGGATGGTCCAGACGCGCTGGTTGAACGACAGGGCCTCGTTGAGGCGCTTGGTGTCCCCGTCGGCGATCCCCTGGCTGGCGCCGATCAGTTGCTGGGCCGCCTTGAGCAGGACTGCGGATTCGGCTTCGCGCGGTGTCAGCGCGGACCGGGATGT
This sequence comes from Methylobacterium sp. WL18, assembly GCF_008040015.1. NCBI lineage: Bacteria > Pseudomonadati > Pseudomonadota > Alphaproteobacteria > Hyphomicrobiales > Methylobacteriaceae > Methylobacterium > Methylobacterium sp. WL18. The sequence goes on from NZ_VRVD01000445.1 coordinate 422, forward strand.
CCGGGCATAGGCGTTGGCGGCGTAGTTCATAGGCGGTCCAGCCCCGTCATCGCACCTGCCACACCGGCGGGCTTGCGTGCAGCTGTCGCAGATCAAGTGTTAAGGCCGCGTGAGCAACAGGTCCGCCATGTTCCCGCCGGGTTGGACAGTGACCAGAGACTGTGGCCCCACCAAGCCGGTCACCGGATCGCGTCAGAGATGCTGAATTTCTTCCTCGGAACCGTCGCCGGCGGCCTGATCGCCGCCGTGCTCACCATCGCGGCGGCCCGTCAGCCGGAGGTCCAGGCGCGCCTCGGCCTGAAGCCGGCCCCCGTCGTCGCGACCCTGGCGGCGGTGGCCAAACCGCGCGAGCCCGATTGCGCCAAACCGGCCGAGGGGCCGACGGTCGGGACCCGGGACATGCTGTTCAACCGGCAGAGGTTCTGGTCGGTGGCGCCGTAGGCTGGAAACCAATTATCGTTTTCACGCAGACGGTTACAGATCATTATGACCGTGCTCGCCGCGTGCGGAAACAGATCGATCAGCCACCTGGTGGATGTGTCGATTGATGTCGCGACAATCATGTTTTTGATCTATATATTCGTATTGAACGCACAGTTATATATGTGAAAATCAATTCTGCGGTGATTTGATCAATAAACCTGCGAATTAAATTGTAATTATTTATTTTCTAGCGATCATTTATGCGCAGATATGCTCATGAATAGCCGTTTCGTCAGTCGTTAAGCATGAGATGAGACGGTAAAATTCCGTCCACAGAATCGATGCACGACGCCGTCATCATTCGTCTTCTGTCCTCACCCCACGAACAACCCGGCGATCGCCGCGCTCGTCAGGTTCGCCAGAGTCCCGGCGAGAATCGCTCGCAATCCGTAGCGGGCGACTTCGGAGCGGCGCTCCGGGACGAGGCTGGAGAAGCTCGCGAGCTGGATCGCGATCGAGGCGAGGTTGGCGAATCCGCACAGGGCGAAGCAGACGATCGCCTGGGAGAGCGGGTCGAGGGTGCCGGCGCCGAGGGTCGGCGACAGGTTAGCGTAGGCCAGGAATTCGTTGAAGGCGATCTTCTGGCCGATCGCGCCGCCGACGAGCGCCGCGTGTTCCCAGGGCACCCCGAGCAGCCAGGCCAGCGGGGCGAGCGCCCAGCCGAGCACGCCCTCGATCGACGCCCCCGGATAGCCGGCGAGGCCGCCGACATAGCCGACGATCCCGTTCGCCAGGGCGATCAGCCCGACGAAGGCGATCAGCATGGCGCCCACCGAGACCGCGACGACGAGGCCCTTCTGGGTGCCGTCCGCCGCCGCCTCGATGATGTTGGCGGCCCGGGACTCGCCGAACTCCACCCGGGTGGTGGCGATCCGGGTCGGCTCGGTCGAAGGCATCAGGATCTTGGCGTAGAGCAGGCCGCCCGGGATTGCCATCACGGAGGCCGCGAGCAGGTAGGTCATCGGCACGCCGAGCGCCGCGTAGCCGGCCAGGATCGACCCCGCCGTCGAGGACGCGCCGCTCGACATCACGGCGAACAGTTCGGCGCCCGTCAGCAGCGGCAGGAACGGGCGCAGCGCCACCGCGATCTCGCTCTGGCCGATCGCGATGGTGATCACCGCCGAGAACGATTCGATCGGCGAGGTGCCGAGGATCCGCCGCAGCCCGGCGCCGAGGCCACGCGCCAGGGCCTGCATCACGCCGAGATGGTACAGCACCCCGATCAGGGCCGAGACGTACAGGATCTGCGGCAGCACCCGCAGGGCCAGGATGAAGCCCGAGCCGCCGAACAGCTCGAACATCTTCGGCTCCACCAGACCGCCGAACAGGAACGCCGTGCCGCGGTCGCCGTAGGAGAGCCCCGTCACCACCACGTCGGCGGCGGCCCTCAGCGCGGCCTGCCCGGCTGGTAGGAACAGGACCAGCGCCCCGAGGCCCACCTGCAATGCCAGGGCGCTGAGCACGACCCGGGGCCGGATCGCCCGCCGGTTCGTCGAGAACAGCGCGCCGATGGCGAGGAGCAGCAGGATCGAGAGGCCGGCATGGATCAGTCGGTCGAGCATCGCGTCCTTCGGGTTCGAGCGTGGCCGCGCAGATGGAAGGTTCGGGCCACGGGCCTCTCAGCCCTGCCGATCCGTGACCAGGTAGGGGGCGAACAGGTCGCGGACCTGCGCGAAGCCCCAGTCGAGGTCGGCCTGGGACAGCGCGGTGCCGCCCTGGAGCCGGTGGCTCATCCAGTGGCTCGACACGATCCAGGCGTTGTCGATGAGCCGCCCGAGTGCCTCCGGTGTGATCCGCAGACGCCCGGCCCGCACCGCCGCCTCGAACACGGCACGGGCCAGCGCCTGGGTCCGCCCCCGCAGGGCATGGACCCGCGGGCGCAGGGCCGGGGCGATCTCCACCATGGCGATGCCATCGCGGTAGATAGAGCGATAGCGCCAGATCAGGTCGAACCAGCCCCGCTGGTAGGCCAGCAGCGCTTCCGGGGCGGAGGGGTCGGTGGGCAGGCGCCCGGCCACCGCCTCCGCCTCCACCTCGAAGACCGCGAACAGCGCCTCCACGAGACCGCTCTTGCGCGGGAAATGGTACTGCAGGTTGCCCTCGCGGATGCCACACGCCGCGGCGATCTCCGCAGTGGTGACCCGGCCGAGACCGCGATCGTTGAACAGCGCGAGGCTCTGCGCCAGGATCCTGTCGCGCGTGCCGGCACCCCGGCCGGGACCGGCTTCCTGCACCCTGCTGTCGTGGCCCCGCGCCATCCTGCCCCTCCCGGCCTAGGGTGCTCACCCTAGACAATGCCGGGCGCCGGGGCTATCCCGAACCGCCGATCCCGGCCTACCGGGTGACCCAAAGGGGGGCGCAGCTTGGCCCAGACATTCCGACTCGCCGGCGCGGTCGTGCTCCTCACCGGAGCCGCGAGCGGCATCGGCGCCGCCCTGGCGCAGGGATTGGCCGCCAAGGGCTGCAGCCTGCTGCTGGTGGACCGCGATGTGGCGGGCCTCGATGCCGTCGCCGGCAAGGCCCGCGCGGCCGGTGCCGCGGTCGAAACCCTGGCCCTCGACCTCGCCGACGCGGAGGCGATCAAAAACCTTCCGGACTGGGCCGCGGACCGGTTCGGCCGCCTCGACGTGCTGATCAACAACGCCGGCGTGGCGCTCGGCGGCCGTTTCGACGAGTCGCATCTCGAAGATTTCGAGTGGCTGATGGACATCAACCTGCGCGCCGTCGTGCGGATGTGCCACGCCTTCCTGCCGATGCTGAAGGATCGGCCGGCAGCCCAGATCGTCAACCTGTCGAGCCTGTTCGGGCTGATCGCCCCGCCGGGCCAGGTCGCCTACGCGACGAGCAAGTTCGGGGTCCGGGGTTTCACCGAGGCCCTGCGGCACGAATATGCCGGGACCGGGCTCGGGGTCACGGTGGTCCATCCGGGCGGCGTCGCCACCGCCATCGCCCGCAGCGCGCGCGGCACGCGTCCGCCCACCGACCCGGAGG
>NZ_VRVD01000446.1:0-3890 GCF_008040015.1 Methylobacterium sp. WL18
AGCCGGCATCGCCGCGCGGGGCGTGCGGTTCGACGCGGCGGAGATGAGGGCGCTGCGCGACGAAGGCCGGCGGTGAGCGCCTGCGTTCTCGACTGCTCCGCCGCCCTGTGCTGGATCCTGCCGGACGAGGGCGACGCAGCCACGGACGCCCTGCTCGACCGGGTGGCGCAAGCCGGCGCCACGGTTCCGGCCCTGTGGCCGTTCGAGGTCGCCAACGTCATGCTCATGGCCGAGCGGCGCCAGCGCATCACGGCGGCCGAACGCCGGCAGGCCCTGACCATCCTGGGCGACCTGCCGGTCCGGATCGACCCGCCCTCGCCGGAGCGGGCTTGGACGGAGACCCTCGTGCTCGCCCAGGCGCACCGGCTGACGGCCTACGACGCGAGCTATCTCGAACTGGCGATCCGTCATGGGCTGCCCCTGGCGACACGGGACGCGGCTCTGCGGGCCGCCGCGTCTTCCTGCGGCGTCCCGCTGTCGATCTGAAGGCGTCCCGGCCCACATCGCTCGGGACGATGCCCTGGCGCATCGTGCCGGATATCGGAACCGGCATGATGCGCCAGGTCTTTGAATGTGCATCACCTTTTCCGAAATCCGGCAACCACTTTTCGGGGCGATGCCCTAGGCCGCCAGATCCAGGCCCGCGGCCTCCGGGGCATGCTCGGCGGCCACCGCCTCGGCGACGAGTTCGGCGGTGGCGCCCGAGAGGGTCCAGCCGAGATGGCCGTGGCCGGTGTTGTAGAACACGCCGGGCCGGCGGCCGCGCCCGACCTTGGGCAGCATGTTCGGCAGCATCGGCCGCAGGCCGCTCCAGGCCACCACCCGGTCGGTGTCGACAAGCGGGAACTGCTCCCGGGTCCAGTCGATCAGCGGCTGCACCCGGTCGTGCCGGATGTCGCGGTTGAACCCGTTGAACTCGGCGGTGCCGGCGACCCGCAGGCGCGCGTCGCCGAGCCGGCTGGTGACGATCTTGGCCGCCTCGTCGAGGATGCTGACCTCCGGGGCCGCAGCCTGCGCCTCCGGGGTCAGCAAATTCACGGTGATCGAGTAGCCCTTCACCGGGTAGACGTTGACCCGGTCCCCGAGCATCGCGGCGAAGCGCCGGCTGGCGCAGCCCGCGCAGATCACCACCGCGTCGGCGGTCAGGGCCTGCGGGGCGGCGGCCGGGCGGTCGGCCAGATGATCGGTTCTGCGCCAGCCGATGGCGTAGCCCCCCGCCCCGGCCGCGATCGTCTCGACGCTGGCGTCGTGGACGAAGCGGACGCCCCTGCGGACGCAGGCGGCGGCGAGGCCCCGGGTGAAGGTGTGGATGTCGCCGGTGGCGTCCGAGGGCGTGAAGAAGCCGCCCGCGTAGGCGCCGGCCAGCGTCGGCTCGATCGCCCGGATCTCCTCCGGGGTCACGGCGTAGCGCTCGAGCCCGCCCTCCCGCAGCAGGGCGTTGACGGCGTGCGCCTTCTCGAAGCTCGCCCGGTCCCGGTAGAAGTGCAGGATGCCGCGGGTCTTCAGGTCGAAGTTGATGCCCTCGGCCTCGGCCATGGCGAACAGGGCGGTGCGGGCCTTGAGGGCCAGCCGCACGGTCTCAACGGTGTTCTGCCGGTAATGGGCGATCTCGCGCATGAACTCCGCCATCCAGGACAGCTTGTGCCAGGACGGGGCCGGGTTCATCAGCAGCGGCGCGTCGCGGCGCAGCATCCACTGGACGCCGTGGAGCACGGTGGAGAGCTTGTTCCAGACCTCGGCGTTGCAGGCCGAGAGCTGGCCGCCGTTGGCGAAGGAGGTCTCCATGGCGGCGTAGCGCTGCCGGTCGAGGACGGTGACGCTGTAGCCGCGCCGGGCGAGCGCGTAGGCGGTGGTCACGCCGGTGATGCCGGCGCCGATGACGGCGATGTGGGTCATGATGGGGACTCCGGGACGTGCGGACGCGGTGAGGCCCTCCCCCTGCGGGTCGGCCGGTTTTCGCGCCCCATCTGTCCCGGTGCCTGAGAGCTTGATCCGGCCGGCCCTGGCGAGGCTGGCGCGGACGTCCCCTTCGGCGGGTACCCACGGACCCGAAAGGATCCGCTGCACCGCTCTCCAGATCGCCCTGACGACACGGTTCCGGTGCCTGAGAGTTTCCGGGGCGGTTGCTCCGTCGGCGCCGGGTCCCCCTCTGGTGGGCGGATCCCGGTCTCTCCCGCATCGTCGCGATGGGCTGAGGATGCGATACCCCGATTCGCCCGCCCGGGTGAAGGCCGGGAACACCGCGCCGGCCGACAGCGCGGCCGCCCTGTCACCCGGCGGGAGCGAACCCGGCGGAGCGAACCCGGCGCTCGCCGGTTGACCGCTCGAACCTGTGGAGACGCCCGATGCTGACCAGGACCGCGATCTACGAGGGCACGGTGCGCGACGGCCAGGACGACGCGTTCTTCCGCCGGGTCCGGGACGAGCTGGAGCCGTTCTGGCGGCGCTTCCCGGGGGTGACCGCGGTGCGGGTGCAGCGCCTGGTCTCCAAGGATGCCGACGCCCGGCCGATCGCCATGATCCTGGAGATGGATTTTTTGGATCAGGCGGCGCTCGACGCCTGCCTGGCCTCGTCGATCCGGCCGGAATCCCACGCCGCCACCGAGGCGGTGATGCAGATGTTCGACGGGCGGTTCTACCACCTCGTGAGCGAGGCCCGCAGCCTGGACGTGGCGGGATAGGGCGCGCGACGGCCGGGTCCGGGGCGCCCCCGCGGCAGCGCCCCGGTCGCGGGCCGCTCAGCCCGGATCGCGCGTGAAGGCGTCGAAGGCCCGGGCGCTGTAGACCAGCGCCGCGCCGGCATTCAGCGCGACGGCGACGCCCAGCGCCTCGACCATCTCCTCCTTCGTCGCGCCGGCCTTCCGGGCGGCGTCGGTGTGGAAGGCGATGCAGCCGTCGCACCGGGTCGTCACCGCCACCGCGAGGGCGATGAGCTCCCGGGTCTTGGCGTCGAGCTGCGGCACCTTCGGCTGGGCCGAGGCCAGCTTATCGTGGGCGTGCAGCAGGTCCGGGCTGATCTGGCCGATCTGACCCAGCGTGGCCATCAGCTCGCCCCGGTAGCCGTTCCAATTCTCCATCCCGGTGTTCCTCCGAACGCGGCTCTCTCGGGAGCCGTTGCCGCGGCGGCGCCTGCTGCACCGCCTACCAACTAGTAGGTACAGATGAAGCTTCGGGATGGCAATCCGCGTCCCCGCCCTCGGCAAACCGGGCGGCGCGGCCCCGATCGAGAACCCCAGCGTGCCTTTTCCTCACGCGACGCGCGCGCTTTTCAGGGATTGTCCGGCCCGGATCCCGGGGCTACCCCCGGCGCGACGGTGAGCGCGGTCGCCGGAGGCACGCGCCCGGCCGGACCGGACCCGGCGGCGATCGGAACAGGACAGGCGCCATGACCGACCAAGCCATCGACCGGGCCACCATCCGGTCCGGCCAGTGCCATTGCGGCACGGTGCGCTTCCGGGCGACCCTCGGCGACGGCTTCGATTCGATCCGCCGCTGCACCTGCTCCTACTGCCGGATGCGCGGTGCCGTCGTCGCGATGGCGGAGGCCGGCGGGGTCGAGATCCTGGCGGGCGCGGAGACGCTGACCCGCTACCGCTTCCACACCGGGACGGCGGAGCACTTCTTCTGTTCCCGCTGCGGGATCTACACCCACCACCAGCGGCGCTCGAACCAAGACCTCTACGCCGTGAACGTGGCCTGCCTCGACGGGGTCAGCCCGTTCGACTTCCCCGCGGTGCCGGTCATGGACGGGGTCAACCACACCAGCGACACCGGCCAGCCGACCCGCCGGGCCGGCACGCTGCGGTTCATCCCGGCGGCGTAAGAGGCTCCGGCGCGGCCGGCAGCCCGGCCGCGAGGGCGTCGATCGCCAGCCGGAGGCGGGCGGTCAT
>NZ_VRVD01000447.1:0-3870 GCF_008040015.1 Methylobacterium sp. WL18
GGCCCGCGATGGCCTCGCCGCGCTCCCGTCCGTCCTGTGCGCCGCGCGCCAGGCCTTGCGCGTGAGCCGGCGCCACGAAGCCGAGCGTCAGCACGATCGGTAGGGAGATCCAGTGTCGCATGAGGTCCTCGTCAAGCAGCGGAAACGGTAGCGACGGTCAGCGGCACCACGGGGCGGCCCCGCACCATCGGATCGGAGCCCGGTCGATGGATCCCGTCGTGACGGGATCGGAGGCCGACCGCCCCGCGGCCGACCGCTCCGCGGGGCGGTTGGCCTTCACCAGCATCACGGCCGAGAAACAGCAGAGCGCGAGGGCCGCGATCCAGAGGACGCCCCTCGCCGTTCGGATCGTTCGCTTGGACATGCGCGCGAGGGTGGGCGGCTTCGGTTAGCGAACCGTTTCACGCCCCGGCGCGCTTGAGCGGCGATCCCGCCTGCAGCGCCGGGGTTGGCCCGCCTCCGCAATCGGGCGCGGTCAGGCGCAGTAGGATTGCCCGTCGAGGCCGTGCGGCCGGCCGGCGGCGAGCAGGGTCTCCCAGACCGGCTCCGGAAGCGGTACGCCCTCGGCGAGGCGTTCCGCCTTCATGCGGCGCTCGGGCTCGCCCGGCAGCAACACCGCGCCGCCCGGCGCCGGCTGGGCGGAGGCGAAGAAATCGAGATAGCTGCGCGCCTCGGCCGCGATCGCGTCGTCCGAGCCGAAGGCGCTCGGCGTCATGTAGAGCGAGAGCATGCCGTTGCAGACCCGGCGCTTGCCCGGCCCCGCCGTGCCGGAACCGGTGAGCGCGCCGGCCAGGAGCTCGCACATCAGCGACAGGCCCGAACCCTTGTGCTCGCCGAAGGCCCGGATCGCGCCCCGGCCCTTCTGGTTGTCGCGCTCCGGCCCGTCGAGCGGACCGAACAGGGTCGCCGGGTCGGCGCTGAGGCGGCCGTCCGGCTCGATCAGGACGCCCTCGGGCAGGGGCTTGCCGCCCTGCGAGGCCACCAGCACCTTGCCTTCGGCGACCGCCGAGGTCGCGAAGTCGAGGACGATCGGATCGCGCCCCGGAAGCGGGAAGGCGGCCGCGATGGGGTTCGTGGAGAAGCGCCGCTCCACCGAGCCGAACGGCGCGACGAGCAGGCTGCCGGCGACGTTGACGAAATGCACTGAGATCAGGCCCGCGGCCGCCGCGCGCTCGGCCCATTCGCCGATCCGCCCGAGATGCCCGGCATGCCGCAGGGCGATGACCGAGGCGCCGTGCTCCCGGGCCTTGGCGATGCCGAGATCGGTGGCGAACGGGCCGGCGGTCTGGCCGAAGCCGTACTGGGCGTCCACCAGCGCGAAGGCGCCTCCGTCGATCAGCACCTCGGGGGCGCGATCGGCCACGAGCTCGCCGTCGCGCAGCCACGCCACGTAGCGCGGCACCCGGATGACCCCGTGGCTGTCATGGCCGGTGAGGTTGGCGGCCACGAGGAACCGGCCGATCCGCCCCGCTTCCGCCTCCGAGCAGCCCTCCCGAACGAAGATGTCCCGCACGAAGGCGGTCAGTCCGGCGGCGTCGATCCGCATGATGGTCTATCTCCCGTCGTCGCGCCTCGCCGGGCGCGTTCGGGTAACGATCCTAGGCTTTCTTAACCCGCAAGGCGACCGGTTCGGGTGACGCGGGATAGACAATGAAGCGTCCCGCATGGCCCAATACAATCAACGTCGGGCATAAGAACCGGCGGCGGGACGGGAATGCCTATGAAGACGACGCGTCGCGTTTTCTTGACGGGTGCGGCTTGCGCGGCTGCGAGCGGCCTCGCCCCGGGGGTGATCCGATCGAGTCACGCGCAGGGCGCCGGCGCGACGATCCGGATCGGCATGGTGCTGCCGGTCACGGGCCCCGGCGCGGATGCGGGGCGCTTCGCCCTCAACGGCGCCAAGATCGCCCTGGAGGCGGTCAACAAGGCGGGCGGCGTGCTCGGCAAGCCGCTGGAGATCGTCACCGAGGACGACCAGACCACCAATCCCGGCGCCGTGCTGGCCTTCTCCAAGCTGGCCTCGCAGCCCGATCTCGTCGGCTTCCTGGGCTCGGTCCGCTCCACGCAGAACCACGCGATGGCGCCGGACATCCTCAAGACCGGCAAGCCGATGTGCTTCGGCGGCACCGACCCGGTGCTGACCCAGCTCAGCAATCCCTGGATGTTCCGCTTCCGGCCCAACGACAGCTTCTCGGCCCGGGTGATCGCCGAGCACGGCGTCAACGGCCTCGGCAAGAAGAAGTGGGCGATCATCCACTCCACCGACGCCTTCGGGACCAGCGGCGCCAAGGCGCTCACCGAGAGCCTGGGTAAGGTCGGCGCCACGGTCGTGCTCGATCAAGGCTACGCCAACCAGGGCCAGGACTTCACCCCCGTGGTGCTGGCGATCCGGCAGGCCGGGGCCGACGTGATCGGCTCGTACTTCACCTTCGAGAACGACCTCGGCATCTTCGCCCGCCAGCTCCGCCAGCTCGGCGTCACCGCCCCCTGGGTCGGCTCGCCCTCGATCACCAACGTCACGGCGCTGAAGCTCGCCGGTCCCTCGCTCTACGGCACCTACGGCGTGGCCGACTACGCGGAGGAATCGAGCGACGCGGCCCGGGCCTACGGCAAGGCCTACCGCGCTGCGACCAAGATCGCCCCCGACAACCAGTCCTCCTGGACCTTCGACGCGGTGACGGTCCTGGCGCTGGCGATCAACAAGGCGGGCAAGGCCGACCCGCAGGCGATCCGCGAGGCGCTGCTGGCGGTGCGGGGCCACGCGGGCGCCGAGGGCACCTACAACTTCGACAAGAACGGCGACGGCCTGCACGGCTACAACGTCGTGCGCAACGACAAGGGCACGATCACGTTCGACCGGCGCATCGACTTCTATCAGGGCTGAACACGTCGTCGCGGACGGGGCACGGGCGCGCACATGGACCTGATCCTCCAGCTCCTCTTCACCGGAATCGGCATCGGCTCGGTCTACGCCCTCGTGGCCCTGGGCTTCGTGCTGATCTTCCGCGCCACCAACGTCGTGAACTTCGCGCAGGGCGAGTTCTCGATGGTCGCGGCCTTCCTGATGGTGGTGTTCGCCGTCGATCTCGAGTGGCCGTACTGGCTCTCGGTGCTGCTCACCATCGGCGGGATGGCTCTGCTCGGCGCCCTGTTCAACCTCGGCGTCTACTATCCCCTGCGCCACCGCACCTACCTGCCGGTGATCATCTCGACCATCGGCGCCTCGATCTTCCTGGCCAACACCACGCTCGCCCTCTACGGGCCGCAGCCGCAGGTCCTGCCGCCGGTGTTCGAGACGCAGGGCTTCCTGCTCGGCCCGGTCTTCCTCGACAGCCAGTACCTGCTGATCATCGCGGTGACCGCGGCGCTCGTGGCGTTCCAGTACTGGTTCTTCGAGCACACCCTGGTCGGCAAGAAGCTCCAGGCGACCTCCCAGGACAAGGAGATGGCCGCGCTCCTCGGCATCCCGGTCGCCGGCATGATCATGCTCACCTTCGTCTACAGCGCCGTGCTCGGCGGCATCGCCGGCATCCTCGTGGCGCCTGTCTTGTTCGTGTCGATCCAGATGGGCGCGACCATCGCGCTGAAGGCCTTCGCCGCGACGATCATCGGCGGGTTCGGCGACGTAACCGGCGCGATCATCGGCGGTCTGGCGCTCGGCATCATCGAGACCTTCGGGGCGGCCTACGTCTCGGTGCCGTACAAGGACGCCTTCGCCTTCATCGTCCTCGTGGCCTTCCTGGTCGTGCGCCCGCAGGGGCTGTTCGGCGAGCGTGTGGCGGAGAAAGCATGAGCGCCGATCCCGCACCGACCGCCGCCGCACCCCTCCCGGGCACCGCCTCCCGGGCCGCCCGGCCGATGCCGCTCGGC
>NZ_VRVD01000448.1:0-3847 GCF_008040015.1 Methylobacterium sp. WL18
CGCCCGCACGCCCGCCGGCAGGCGCGGCAACCGGCCCAGGAGATCCTGCGAGATCAGGATGCCGACCCCGAGCGGCCGGCACAGGGCCTCGATCCGCGAGGTCACGTTCACGGCGTCGCCGAAATACGCGATCTTGTGGCGATCGACGCCGACTTCGGCGGTGACCACCGAGCCGCCATGCAGCGCGGCGCGCAGCTTCGGCACCGTGCCGAACCGGGCGGTCCACGCGGCCTCGTCGGCCTCGATCCGGTCGATGACGTCGAACACGCAGGTGACGCAGCGCGCGTCCTTCAGTCCGCGGCTCATCGGCCAGGTCACCATGGCGAGGTCGCCGATATAGTCGTCCACGGACCCGCCGTTGCGGCGCACCGGCTCGGCCAGCGTGGCGAAGACCGCGCTGAGATATTCCTGCGCGCGCAGATCGCCGTGCGCTTCCGCGAAGGCGGTCGATCCGACTACGTCGAGGAACAGGAAGATCCGCTCCTCGGCCACCGGCTTGTGATAGCGGCCGATCATGAAGTTCACGAAGATCTCGCCACCGACGAGGTCGCGCATGCGGATGACGAAGACCAGAAGGCCGGCCACCGCCAGCGCGTAGGCGAGGACGCGGGCGGTCATCCGGGTCGCCACCGCGAGTTCGTCGCCGGTCAGGCCGAAGCTCCACACGATCAGGCCGCCCAGCGCGTTGCCGGCCACGATCATCAGCACGTAGGCCAGCTCGGCCGCGATGACGTAGAGCCAGGCCGGGAGCCGCCGGATCCGGGCCTGCAACCCGGCCAGGATCAGGCCGCGGTCGAAGGCCAGCACGGTGGCGCCCATGCACAGGCCGTAGGTGAAGCCGGCGAGCGGCGCGGCGGCATCGGCGAAGATGACGTTGTAGAGCAGCCCGGCGCCGGCGGCGGCCAGGAGGATCAGCGACCAGAACATCCGGTGGGCCGGCAGCATCAGCGCGTCCCCCCCAGGGTCGGCTCGGCGGCGCCACCGCACGGGGCGCTCCAGGCCCGCGCGGGCAACCGGGCAGGCCCTCTGGCGGCCTCGTTGAGCGCGGTGTGAGACACTGGCCTAAAGTTCAACACCGGAGCGGCGACGGCCCATTGCTCATCCCCCCAAGATGGCGCGAGTAAGGCGCAGCGGGGTCCGCGGACCGGCTCGGTCGGGTCGGTCGGACGATCAGAACGAGACCCCGCGCGGCCGGAAGGGAGCGCTGCCATGTACGCCAGAAGCTTCGGGGCGACGCGCGTCTCGGTGCCGGTCATCGGCCAGGGCACGTGGCACATCGACGGCTCGGACAGGGCCGACGCCGTGCGCGCCCTGCGGGCCGGCATCGATGCCGGCATGACGCATATCGATACCGCCGAGATGTACGGCGACGCCGAGGCGATCGTGGCCGAGGCGATCGTGGATTGCCGCGAGGAGGTGTTCTTGGTCTCGAAGGTGGTCCCGGGCAACGCCACGCGCCGCGGCGTCGTGCGGGCCTGCGAGGCCTCCCTGCGGCGGCTGAGGACCGACCGGCTCGACAGCTACCTGCTGCACTGGCCCGGCCAGCATCCCCTGGCCGAGACGATCGCGGGGTTCGAGGACCTGCGCCGGGCCGGCAAGATCCTGTCCTGGGGCTTGAGCAACTTCGACGTGGACGACCTCGACCGGGTGCTGGCCATCGCCGGGCCGGACCGGATCGCCTGCAACCAGGTTCTGTACCACCTCAACGAGCGGGCGATCGAGCACGCGGTGCTGCCGTGGTGCGAGAAGCACGGCGTCGCGATGGTCGGCTACTCGCCGTTCGGCAGCGGCGAGTTCCCCGACCCCGCCAGCGCCGGCGGCCGCGTGCTCGACGGCATCGCCAGCGCCCACGGCACGACGCCCTACGCGGTGGCCCTGGCCTTCCTGACCCGGTTGCCGGCGACCTTCACGATCCCCAAGACCGGCCGGCCGGCGCGGGCGATCGAGAACGCGGGCGCCGCGGACCTGCATCTCGGCCCAGCCGAGATCGCCATGATCGACGCGCATTTCCCCCGCGGGCCGCGGCCCCGGATGCTGCCGATGCTGTGAGCGGCGGGGGTAGCGGGATTCCGTCGAGGCGTGTGGCGGGGGGCGCGGAATCGCTGTACCGCGGCCGTCACGCGCACGCCGTCCGAAAGCCCCCGACCGTCATGCTGAAACTGCTTCTGCCCTCGGCGCTCGCCCTCACGGCGGGCGTCAGCATCGTCATCCAGCAGGCGCTGAACGCGAACCTGCGCACGGCCCTCAACTCGTCGGCGCTGTCGGGCGTCGTGAGCTTCACGGCCGGGGTGGCCTGCATGATCGTCTTCGCCCTCGTGGCCCGCGACCCGATCCCGTCCGCCGGGGTTCTGGCGCGGATCCCCTGGTGGGCGTGGAGCGGCGGCATGTTCGGGGCGATCTTCATCGGCCTCGGCATCGTTCTGGTCCCGCAGCTCGGGGCCGGAACTTTTCTGGCGCTCCTGGTCACCGGCCAGATGCTGGCCTCGGTGATCTTCGACCATTATGGCTGGCTCGGCCTCGCCCAGCGGCCGATCGACCTGCCGCGGGCGCTCGGCGTCGCGCTGCTGATCGGCGGCGTGGTCCTGATCCGGCGCTGAGCCGGACCGGCTTACTCGCCGATCCCGAACAGCTTCTCGACGAAGTTTCGGTCGTCCTTCGGGGCCGCCCGGCGCGCGGGGGCCTGCTGGCGAGGCGCGGCCGGATCCCCAAAAATCTGGCCGAGGATGTCGGTCGGGCCGCTCGGCGCCGCGCTCGCCACGGAGGCCGTGGTCTCGGGCGGCGGCTTGCGCCAGCGGTTCAGGCCCGGCAGCGGAACCGGGTTCTGGCCCTTCAGCGCCTGGGTCATGTAGGTCTTCCAGATCTCCGCCGGCAGGTTGCCGCCGGTGACCTTCTTGGTCAGCTCGCCGTCGTCGTTGCCGAGCCAGATCCCGGTGACGAGGGTACCCGAGTAGCCGATGAACCAGGCGTCCCGGAAATCCTGGGTGGTGCCGGTCTTGCCCGCGAGCTCCCAGCCCGGGATGTCGGCTTTCTTGGCGGTGCCCGACACGAAGGTCTCGTGCATCATCGCGTTCATCATGCCGTCGGCGTTGGCGTCGATGACCCGGCCGAGGCCGTTGTCGGAACGCTTGTACAGCATCTTGCCGGCGGCGCTCTTCACGGAGGTGACCACGTAGGGGATCACGCCGGTGCCGCCGTTGGCGAAGGCCCCGTAGGCGCCGACCATCTCCAGCAGGGTCACCTCGGAGGTGCCGAGCGCGATCGAGCCGTTGGCCTGGAGCGGCGAGGTGATGCCGAGGCGCTGCGCCGTCTGCACCACCGTCTTCGGGCCGACCTCCTGGCCGAGCCGCACCGCCACCGTGTTGAGCGAGTGCGCCAGCGCCATGCGCAGGGTGACCGGGCCCTCGTAGCGGTGCGAGTAGTTCTCGGGCGCCCAGGTGCCGATCCGGATCGGCGCGTCGTCCTTGACGGTCTCGGGCGTCGCCCCGTGCTCCACGGCGGCGAGGTAGACGAACGGCTTGAACGAGGAGCCGGGTTGCCGCTTGGCGGTGGTCGCCCGGTTGAACTGGCTCTGCGCGTAGTCGCGCCCGCCGATCAGCGCACGGATCGCCCCATCGGGCCGCATCGAGACCAGGGCGCCCTGGCCGACGTTGAACCGCGTGCCCTTGGCGTTCAGCTCGTCGGTGAGCGCCTTCTCGGCGAGCCCCTGCAGGCCGGTGTCGACGGTGGTCTGGACCGTGATGTCGGTGTCGAACTTGCCGACGTAATCGTCGAGCACGTCCATCACGAGGTCGGCCACGTAGTTGGCCGAGCCGCCGCCGCGGGCGTTGGCGGGCCGGGCCGGCTGGGC
>NZ_VRVD01000449.1:0-3843 GCF_008040015.1 Methylobacterium sp. WL18
CCGTGGCGCTGTCCGGCACGAGGCCCGCGGCGCTGGAGGCCCTGGCCGCGGAACTCGGCGAGCGGGCGAGTCCGGTGGCGGCCGACCTCTCCGACAAGGACTCGGTGGAGGGCCTGGTGCCGGCGGCCGAGGCGGCGATCGGGCCCCTCGACATCCTGGTCAACAATGCCGGCATCACCCGGGACAACCTGTTCATGCGGATGAAGGACGACGAGTGGGAGCAGGTGCTCGCCGTCAACCTCACCGCGGCCTTCCGGCTCTCGCGCGCGGCGGTGAAGGGCATGATGCGCCGCCGCTCCGGACGGATCGTCAACATCGGCTCGGTGGTGGGCTCGACCGGCAATCCCGGCCAGGGCAACTACGCCGCCGCCAAGGCCGGCCTGGTCGGCATGACCAAGGCGCTCGCCGCCGAGGTCGCCTCGCGCGGGATCACGGTCAACTGCATCGCGCCGGGCTTCATCAGCTCGCCGATGACCGACGCGCTCAACGAGAAGCAGCGCGAGGGCATCCTCGCCCGGGTGCCGGCCGGGCGGCTGGGCGAGGGCGCGGAGGTCGCCGCCGCCTGCATCTACCTGTCGTCCGCGGAAGCGGCCTACGTCACCGGCCACACCCTGCACGTGAACGGCGGCATGGCGATGTTCTAGGCCCGAAGCGATGTCTTAGACACGCGCGGGCCACACCGATGAAGGGATTCTGAACGGCTCTCGCCAGGGCGGGAACCCTGTGCTACCACGCCCCGCAGCCGTACAGGGGGTTGACGGTTCAGCGGGTTTTCAGTCCAAGGCCCCCCGGCGGGGCCCTCCCAGTTCACCTCGAAACACGCGCGATCGACACCGGCTCGCCAACAAGCCCGAAGGGGCGCGGCGCGGCCACGGCACCCCGAGAAGACTGACAGACCAAAAGGACGAGGACGGAAGACCGATGAGCGATATCGCTGAGCGCGTGAAGAAGATCGTCGTCGAGCATCTGGGCGTCGAGCCCGAGAAGGTGGTCGAGAGCGCCAACTTCATCGACGACCTCGGTGCCGACAGCCTCGACACCGTCGAGCTGGTCATGGCCTTCGAGGAAGAATTCAACGTCGAGATCCCGGACGACGCCGCTGAGACCATCCAGACGGTCGGCGACGCGGTGAAGTTCCTGGAAAAGAACTCGGCCGCCTGAGGCGCCGGATTCGGTTTCACGCGGCGCGGGTGAGGCGAAGCAGCCCCCGCGCCGTTCTGCGTTTCGCGGTTCGGTGGCACCGATCCGGCCGCGATCGGTTGTTCGAGATGCGCTCCGGCACCGGGCCGGCGTCGATGGCGGCGGGGGGAGCGCGTCCCAAGACGGTTCTTGAGACGGGACAGGTAGCATGCGGCGGGTGGTGGTCACGGGTCTGGGGATGGTCACGCCGCTCGGCAGCGGGGTGCAGCACACCTGGAGCCGGCTGATCGCGGGCGACAGCGGCGCCGGCCCGATCCGCGGCTTCGAATCCGCCGACCTGCCCTGCCGGGTCGCCGCGCAGGTCCCGTTCGGCGACGGCACCGACGGCACCTTCAACCCCGACGCGGTGATGGAGCCCAAGGAGCAGCGCAAGGTCGATCCGTTCATCGTCTACGCGATGGCGGCGGCCGACGAGGCCCTGAAGGACGCCAACTGGCACCCCAAGAGCCACGAGGACCAGTGCGCCACCGGCGTGCTGATCGGCTCCGGCATCGGCGGCATCGGCGGCATCTACGACGCCGCGATCACCCTCCACGAGAAGGGCCCGCGCCGGATCTCGCCGTTCTTCATCCCGGGCCGGATCATCAACCTCGCCTCCGGCCAGGTCTCGATCGCCTACGGGCTCAAGGGCCCGAACAACGCCGTGGTCACGGCCTGCTCCACCGGCGCCCACGCCATCGGCGACGCGAGCCGCCTGGTGGCGCTCGGCGACGCCGACGTGATGGTGGCGGGCGGGGCCGAATCGCCGGTCAACCGCCTGTCGATCGCCGGCTTCTCGGCCTGCCGGGCGCTGACCACCGGCTTCAACGACACCCCGGAGAAGGCCTCCCGCCCCTACGACCGCGACCGGGACGGCTTCCTCATGGGCGAGGGCGCCGGCATCGTCGTGCTCGAGGAGTACGAGCACGCCAAGGCCCGGGGCGCCAAGATCTACGCCGAGGTGGTCGGCTACGGCCTCTCGGGCGACGCCTACCACATCACCTCCCCGTCCCCGGACGGCGACGGCGCCTTCCGCTGCATGACCGCGGCCGTGAAGCGCGCCGGCATCTCGCCCGCCGAGATCGGCTACATCAATGCCCACGGCACCTCGACGCCCATGGGCGACGAGCTGGAGCTGAAGGCCGTGGAGCGTCTTTTGGGGGATGCCGCCGCCAACGCGACGATGTCCTCCACCAAGAGCTCGGTCGGCCACCTGCTCGGCGCCGCCGGCTCGGTCGAGGCGATCTTTTCGATCCTCGTCCTGCGCGACGGCGTGATCCCGCCGACGCTCAACCTCGACAACCCCTCCGTCCAGACCAAGATCGACCTCGTGCCGTTCGAGGCGAAGCGCAAGCAGGTGGACGTGGTGCTGTCGAACTCGTTTGGGTTTGGTGGGACGAATGCGAGTTTGGTGATGCGGCGGGTCGCCTGACGGCCGAAGCTACTTAGTCTTGCGCGATTAAAAGCAGGGTCGCGGGTCTCAGCTGCGTTTCTGACTGTGCGATCCCAAACCTCAACCTCATCCTGAGGTGCTGCGCAGCAGACTTGAAGGAGGCCTCCAGGGATTGCGTTGCTGGCTGGAGGCCTCCTTCGAGGCCTCTGCTTCGCTTCGGCGCCTCAGGATGAGGCTGCGGGGGGGAAAGACTAGTGACACCGGCTCTCGGGAGACCGATAGTCTTCAGCTTGGTCTTCGGAAACGGTGCTTGCGCAATCCCGGCGCGCGCCTATCATGCTGCCATGACGCTGGAATTCGCCTACCAGTTTCGGCAGGACGCATCGCGGTCGGATCTTCGGGATCTCGACCGGGTTGCATTGATGACGGCTGCGACCAGCGACGATGGCGATGTGCTGGCACCGGGCACGGAGGGAACCATCGTCGGCGTCTATCGCGACGGTGAGGCCTACGTGGTCGAGTTTCCGACACCCGTCGGCGCGCTTGCGACGGTTCGGCCCGGGGACATCAGACTCGTCGAGCGCGCCCTGGTGTGACCGCCGACGTCGAAGCGATCGTCTGGACCGTCGAATGGCCCAAGATCGTCAGCTACCTGCTCAACCCTCTGCATACCGACGGCGCCTCCAAAGCCAAGTATCTGCTGGCCTTCGGCTATGCCGCGGAGGAGCCCGAACGGCTCGCGGGTGATCTGGTGAGACACGCGGTCGATCATTGGCCGGGGCGCGCCGTGGTGGTTCCCCTCGGCCTGCCGCGCCGCGTCTTCGAAGGCCCCCTGGAAGCACCGGATCGACGTGTCATGTCGCTCCGCAGCGTTTGGGAAGTCGCCAGCGCTACGCAGGGGCGGTTCCTCACCGCTTACCCTTGGAAGTCCTGACGGGCGATCCGGTCTCCGCTGGAGGAGGACGTCGGCGACGCGCCGAATATGTTTGCTGATCGTCCCAACCTCCCCCTCATCCTGCGGTGCCACAGAGTAGGCCTCGAAGGAGATCTCCAGAGGTCACGGTGATCCCTGGCGGGCTCTTTCTAGGCTGCTGCGCAGCACCGCAGGATGAGTGAGAGATCAGAAAATCCGCTTGTGGCAGTCGGTGATCACTTAAGTTCTTACGCTTCAGAAGATCGAAGCTTCGGGTTGCTTAGGACCCACCAAGTCATTCCGGCTTTCCTGCACGCGGGTGACCGCAACCCTCACCACCCCCGCCGCTCCTCCGCCC
>NZ_VRVD01000044.1:0-17787 GCF_008040015.1 Methylobacterium sp. WL18
GCCTGGGCGGGCGGCGCCGCGCTGCCCATCCTCGGCCGGGTGTCGATGGACAGCATCGTGGTGGATGCCTCCGCGCTTCCGGCCGGGGCGCTGGCCGAGGACGACATGGTCGAGATCATCGGGCCGCACCGCTCCCTGGATGCGGTCGCGGCCGATGCGGGCACCATCGGCTACGAGGTGCTGACCGGTCTGGGCGATCGGTACGAGCGCCGGTACATCCACGGGGCGGACGCCGAAGGCGGTCCGGCGTGAGCGACGGGCGACCGGTCGCGCCGGACGGGCGAAGGTCGATGGGCAGACGGCGTGGTTCGGGCCCGTCGATGCGCGCTCGCGCCTTGATATGCGGGGGGCCAGAGCGCACGCTTACCCGGCGATGAACGATCGAGCGCTGCGATACTTCCTGGCCGTCGTGCGGACCGGCTCCGTGCGGGGCGCCGCGGAAGCGCTCAACGTCGCCGCCTCCGCGGTCAGCCGCCACATCAGCGAGATGGAGGCCGAGTGCGGCGAGAACCTCCTGGAACGCCTACCGCGCGG
Source organism: Methylobacterium sp. WL18 (assembly GCF_008040015.1). NCBI lineage: Bacteria > Pseudomonadati > Pseudomonadota > Alphaproteobacteria > Hyphomicrobiales > Methylobacteriaceae > Methylobacterium > Methylobacterium sp. WL18. The sequence continues at coordinate 535 of NZ_VRVD01000044.1, forward strand.
CGTCGTGCCGACGGAGGCCGGTCGCATCGTCGCCCAGCACGCCCAGCGCCAGGCCGACGAGGCCGCGCTCCTCCAGGACAGCCTCAAACGGCTGCGCGGCGTCCAGCAGGGGACGATCCGGCTGACCTGCGGCGCAGGCTTCCTGGTCGACCTGCTCGATAACGGCCTGGCCAACTTCGTCACGGCCTATCCCGGAATCTCGTTTCAGGTCTCCCTTGGGACCACGGACAGCGTGCTGTCGGCGGTCGCACAGGGCGATACGGATATCGGTCTCGCCTACAACCCGCCCGCCCATCCGGACGTGCGCGGCGTCGTGTCGGCGCGGCAGCCGCTGCTGGCGGTTCTCCCGAAGGATCATCCCCTCGCCGGTTCCTCGACCCCCAAGGGCCTGCGCACCTTCGCCTCCGAGCCGGTCGTCCTGCTTCCCTCCGATCACGGCGTGCGCCAGTTGCTGGGACGCGTCGAGGCCGATGGCGGCTTCCGGCTCGTCGCACGGCTGGAGACCGCGTCCTTCGAGATGCACAGGCGCTTCGTGACGGCGGGATTGGGCGTCGCGTTCCTGCCGCGTTTCGCCGTCGCGGCCGAGTTGCAGACCAACGCGGTCACCGTGATCCCCCTGCTCGACCCGGTCCTGTCCGAGGCGAGCGCACACCTCGTCGTGCGCTCGGGACGGCGGCTGCCGGAAGCGATGGGCCGGCTGCTGGGCTGGCTCACCGAACACCTCGTCGCCTTCCAGCCGCAACGCTGAGTGTTGCCTTAACAAGAACGACTTGTTCGAAAAGCAGTTCTTGTAGCAACCGTATCGGCGATCGATACCATCTCCTAAACGGGAGGTATCGAAATGAATATTGAGACGGTGGGTGTCGTCGGGCTCGGCAATATGGGGCTCGGGATGGCGGCGACCTTGGCTCGCAAGGGCTTCAAGGTCATCGGCTACGACATCAGCGACGCCCGGCGGGCCGCCGTCGAGGCGGCCGGCGTCTCGTTCGTCCCGGACCTGGCCGACGTCCTGCGTCGCGCGGACGCCCTGGTCTTCTCGCTGCCCCTGGCCCGCGATGTCGAGGCCGTGGTCACGGCGGAGGGCGGCTTGCTCTCCCGGACCGACCGGAAGGTCGTCGTCGTCGATACCTCCACCTCGGATCCCGGCACCACCCGGCGGCTTGCGGCCCGCCTCGAACAGGCCGGCCATGCCCTGCTCGACGCGCCGGTGAGCGGAGGCCCCTCGGGGGCCGCCGAAGGCACGTTGACGATGATGGTCGGCGGCTCGGAGGCCGACTACGCCCTGGCCGAGCCGGTGCTGTCGGCGATGTCGGCCCGCGCCCCGCATGTCGGGCCGTCCGGCGCCGGCAACATCGTCAAGCTCGTGAACAACCTCCTCGTCGCCGCCCACCTCGTGACCACGGGCGAGGCGATGCGCCTGTCCGAGGCGGCCGGCCTGTCGGCCGAGGAGGCGATCAAGGTCGTCAACACCGCCACGGGGCGCAGCGCGATCAGCGAGGTGATGTTTCCCCGCTGGATCCTGTCGAACACCTTCGACAGCGGCTTTGCCGCGGGGCTGATGCGCAAGGACGTGCGCCTCGCCATGGAGCTGGCCGCCGAGAGCGGCGCCGACCTGCCGCTGTCCGCCCATGTCGCGCAGATCTGGGCGACCACCCGCGACGCCATCCCGGACGCCGCGGACTTCACCCGCATGGCCGATTACCGCAACACGAACGGAGCGAACTGATGTCGACCAGCGTGCAAGGCGATGCGGCGCAGCGCATCTCGGAACTCCTGTCCGCCCTTTCCCTGGGCGGCCGCATCGGCAGCGTCGTGTCCGGCGAGATCCTCGTGGGAACGGGTGAAACCCTCGACCTCGTGAACCCGGCGGACGGCCGGGTGGTGGCGAGCTTCGCGGATGCCGGCGCGTCCGTCGTGGACGCCGCCATGGCGGCGGCCCGGCCCGCCCAGCGGACCTGGTGGGGCATGACGGCGGCGGCCCGCGGCCGGGCGATGTGGGCGGTGGCCGCCCTGATCCGTCAGAACGCCGACGCGTTGGCCGAGCTGGAGACCCTGTCGGCCGGCAAGCCGATCCGCGACACGCGCGGTGAGGTCGGCAAGGTCGCGGAGATGTTCGAATATTACGCCGGCTGGTGCGACAAGCTGCACGGCGAGGTCATCCCGGTCCCGACCTCGCACCTGAACTACACCCGCGCCGAACCGTTCGGCACCGTGGTGCAGATCACGCCGTGGAACGCCCCGATCTTCACCGCCGGCTGGCAGATCGCCCCGGCCATCTGCGCCGGCAACGCGGTGGTGCTGAAGCCCTCCGAGCTGACGCCGCTGACCTCCCTGGCGCTCGGGATGCTGTGCGACCGGGCCGAGGGGATCCCGCGCGGCCTGGTCTCGGTGCTGGCTGGCGCCGGCCCGACCACCGGGGCGGCGGCCGTCGCCCATGCCGACACGCGGCTCGTGGTGTTCGTCGGCTCGGCCGAGGCCGGGGCGCAGATCGCGGCCGCGGCGGCGCGCAACATCGTGCCGAGCGTGCTCGAGCTCGGCGGCAAGTCGGCCAACATCGTGTTCGCGGATGCCGACCTCGACCGTGCCCTGTTGGGCGCGCAGGCGGCGATCTTCGGCGGTGCCGGGCAGAGCTGCGTCGCCGGCTCGCGCCTCCTCGTCCACCGGTCGGTGCACGCGGATTTCGTGGCGCGGCTGTCCCACGCCGCGGGCCGCATCCCGGTGGGCGCGCCCACCGATCCGACGACGCAGATCGGCCCGATCAACAACCGCCGACAACTTGACAAGATCGCCGCGATGGTGAGCCAGGCTGCGGATGCCGGCGCCCGCGTCGCCGCGGGCGGTGCCTGTCCGGCCAACCTGCGGGACACCGGCGGCTTCTACTTCGGTCCGACGGTGGTCGACGGCGTGACGCCCGATGCGGCGATCGCCCAGGACGAGGTGTTCGGCCCGGTCCTGACCGTCCTGCCGTTCGAGACCGAGGACGAGGCGGTCGAGATCGCCAACGCCACGCCGTACGGCCTCGCCGGCGCGGTCTGGACGAACGATGTCGGCCGCGCCCACCGCGTCGCCGCCGCCGTCCGGGCCGGGACGTTCTGGGTCAACGGCTACAAGACGATCAACGTCGCCTCGCCCTTCGGCGGGTTCGGCCGCTCCGGCTTCGGCAGGTCCTCGGGGCGCGAGGCGCTGATGGCCTACACCCAGACCAAGAGCGTGTGGGTCGAGACCGCAGCCCAACCCGGCGTCGCCTTCGGCTACGTGGGCTGAGCCGGACAGCGGCCGCCCATACGCGCTGCCGCCAGACAGACGCTTTCGTCGCCCCGCGGGCCCCTCACGAGGTCCGCGGGAGCCGATGGCGGCGCAAAAACAACAATCAGAACCAGAAGCGCCGCGACCGATCGCAGGGAGGACAACAGCCATGGCACAGGAAGCAATCCATCGAGGGCCGATCCCAGTCGGGTCCGCCCCGGCCGAGAGACCGAGCCGCGTCCGCCTGTTCCTGATCGCCCTGGTCATCGTCGTCATCGCCGAGGCCATCGGCAACATCAACATCCCCGTCGGGACCGGAAAGATCGTCCTGCTGCCCCTGCTCTGGGCCCTCCTGCTCGGCGGAACCCTCGGTCTGGCGAGCCCCCGGCTCCCGGCCTTCCTGCGCCTGCGATCCTCGACGCAATCGGCCGCGGCCGCCTTCCTGCAGCCGGCCCTCCTCGTCTTCATCGCGAAGCTCGGCCTGCTGGTCGGCGGCTCGCTGCCGAAGATCTTCGCGTCGGGATGGTCGCTCGTGTTCCAGGAGTTCGGCCACTTCTTTGGCACCATGGTGTTCGGCCTTCCGATCGCCCTCCTCCTCGGCATCAAGCGGGAGGCCATCGGCGCGACCTTCTCGGTCGGCCGGGAGCCGAGCCTGGCCATCATCGGCGAGCGCTACGGGATGGATTCCCCCGAGGGGCGCGGCGTGCTCGCGGAATACCTCACCGGGACAGTGTTCGGGGCGGTCTTCATCGCCGTCCTGGCCGGCCTCATCGCCAGCCTGAACATCTTCAATCCCCTCGCGCTCGCCATGGGGGCCGGCGTCGGATCCGGCAGCATGATGGCCGCCGCGTCGGGGGCCATCGCGGCGCAGCAGACCCCCGAGGTGGCCAAGGATGTCGCCACCTTCGCGGCGGCGAGCAACCTGATTACCACGACCATCGGAACCTACTTCACGCTATTCCTGTCGCTGCCCTTCACGATCTGGGCCTACGGCAAGCTCGAACCGATCCTCGGACGCAACCGCCCCAACACGGTCCGGGAGCCCTCGGCCGTCGCCGTGACCCCGGCGCATGAGGAAACGACGATCGGGTTCGCCGAGATGCTGGTGGCGTGGCTGCTGATCGGCGCCTACGGGCTCATCGGCAACTATCTGACCTACGGCGTGATCCCCGACGCCGCCGTCGTGGGCGGGATGGCGATCATCATCGGGGTCGTGATCCTCGGCTGGGGCCTCTACGTGCTCTCGGCGCGGAAGCTTCCCGCGGTGATCTGGGTCTCCCTGATCGGCATGGCGCTGACCTATCCGGCGATGCCGTACGCGGCCGAGATCGCCGCGCTGACCGGCAAGATCAACTTCCTCGCCCTGGCCACCCCAATCCTGACGTTCGCCGGCCTGTCCATAGCCAAGGACATCCCCGCCTTCCGGCAATTGGGTTGGCGCATCGTCGTGGTTTCGTTCATGGCGAATGCCGGTACGTTCCTGGGCGCGACCCTGATCGCGCAGTTCTGGATGCATGTGCCGGTGACGTGAGACATGGTTCGATCCGCCGCCGGGCCGGGCTCGGTGGCGGATCGACCGACGCGCAGGGATGGCCGGACTTGGACCTGTGACGGCCAGGGAGCGAACGGCATGAGCATAGACGCGGACATCCTCGATCGCATGCTCGCCTGGCGGCGCGACCTGCACGCCCACCCGGAGCTCGCCTTCGCGGAGGTCCGCACCGCGGATCTCGTCGCACGCGAACTCGCCGCCTCCGGCTTCGAGGTCCATCGGGGCCTGGGCCGGACGGGCGTCGTCGGGACGCTGCGACGGGGGGAAGGCCCGGCCATCGGCCTGCGCGCCGACATGGACGCCCTGCCCATCCACGAGGCGACCGGCCTGCCCTACGCCTCCACAAATCCGGGTGTGATGCATGCCTGCGGGCATGACGGGCATGTCGCGATGCTGCTCGGCGCCGCCAGCCAGCTCGCCCGCGTGGAAGACCTGCGCGGCACGGTCCGGGTCATCTTCCAACCGGCCGAGGAATGCGAGGGCGGCGGCCGGGCGATGGTCGAGGACGGCCTGTTCCGGATGTTCCCCTGCGACACGGTCTGGGGCCTGCATAACTGGCCAGGATTACCGCTCGGAGCCTTCGCCACCACCCCGGGCCCGATCATGGCCTCCCTCGACACGTTCGAGATCCGCGTCAGGGGCTCGGGGACGCACGCCGCCATGCCGGAGCGGGGCATCGACACGCTGGTGATCGCCTCCGAGACGGTTCTGGCCCTGCAGACCATCGTCAGCCGCCGGATCGCTCCGCTCGATCCCGCGGTGGTGAGCATCACCCAGATCCACGGCGGCGACGCCTGGAACGTGATCCCGGACCTCGCCACGATCCGGGGGACCGTCCGCTGCCTCTCCGAGAGCGTGCGCGGGACGGTCGCGGCGCTCATCACGGAGATCGCCACGGGCACCGCCCGCACGCATGGCGGCGCCGCCGAGGTCGATTACCACACCGGATATCCCGCGACGGTCAACGCCCCGGACGCCGTCCCACTCGCGCTCGCCGCCGCGTCCCGGGTCCCGGCCATACCGGCGCGGCATGGTGACGTCGCGCCGTCGATGGCCTCGGAGGACTTCGCCTACATGCTGCAGGCCTGCCCCGGCGCCTACGTCTGGCTCGGCACCGACGGCGCCGAGCCCGGCCGGCCGCTTCACAATCCTGGATACGACTTCAACGACGACGCCCTGCCCATCGGGGCCGCCTATTGGGTGGCCCTGGCGACCGGCGTCCTCGAAGCGGCCCGTGCGTAAGATCGCCGGTGCTTCAGGGATCGACGCCCGCGTCTGCGAAGGTGCCGAGCGGCGTCGCAGGCTTGGGATGGGTGGAGCTGTCGATGTCGGGCCCCAAGCACGCGTCCGCGTCTCTGGTTCGACCGATGGAAAGCAGACAGACAGAAAGCCAACCATCGCAGAGCCCGTGTGAGATCCTCCGCCGGCCGTCCCCATCTGTCTCGTGGGCAAACACGAAGTTCGTCTGGCGGGTAGTCCGGCGGTAAAGCCAGCGCGCCGGAGGCTGCCTGGATTACTCGGCACTTGCGGGGTGGGTCGCGCCTGGCGAATGCTGCCAGCGGGCTTTCTGCCGAGGCGCACGGTCTCCGGCAGGTTTCGGCGCTGGATCGAGCGGAGGCTGTTCGAAGTCCTGATGCAGGCATCGGCCCACCGCCAGCCGCGCGATCGCTGACGTCATTCTACGCCGCGGCCGGCGATCGGGGATACCCAGCGCCCGCGATCTCCGACGCAGACCGGCTCCCAGACGGTTCACGTCGAGCATCAAGCATGCGGCTCTGAGGCATGGTTCAGGCTGCAGGCCTGTTCCTCACCGTGGCCAAGAAGGCACCGCCGCGCACCCCTGCGAGGATCGCGCTTCGCCTGCCCCCTTTCGTCGGCGCAGGTCCGAAGTCAGCGTATCGTCGGCCTGGAGGGCCGAAAAACTCGAAGCTTCAGTGGCCTCTTGAACAGTCACGTTCCCGTTTCTCGAAGCTTTTTACAGACCCGACAAACCTGGTGCGCCCGCGCCGACAGGATTCCCGCGCCGGCGGACACGCGGGCTACAGAACCTCGACCCGGGTGCCCACCGGAACACGATCGTAGAGATCCACGACATCCTCGTTCATCATCCGGATGCAGCCCGAGGAGACCGATTGGCCGATGGTGCCCGGCTCGTTGGTGCCGTGGATGCGGTAGAGCGAGGAGCCGAGATAGAGCGCCCGCGCGCCCAGCGGGTTCTCGGGGCCGCCCGCCATGTGCCGCGGCAGGTCGGGGCGGCGGGCGAGCATCTCGGCCGGCGGCGTCCAGTCCGGCCACTCGGCCTTGCGGCTGACGGTCTTGAGGCCGCTCCAGGCGAAGCCCGGGCGACCCACGCCGATCCCGTAGCGCAGCGCCCGCTGCCCGGGCTGGACGAGGTAGAGGTGCCGGGCGGAGGTGTCGATCACGATCGTCCCGGGCCGCTGCGGCCCCGCGAAGGCGACCTCCTGGCGGCGGTATTCCGGGCCGACCTCCCGGGCGATGCGGCCCGGATCCCCCTGCGACGCGCCGTAGGCTTGCGGTGCACCGTAGGCCTGCGGCGGCAGAACCTGCCGCGACATGTCCTGAAGGGGCTCGGGTTCGGCGGGCAGCAGCTCGCCCGAATAGGCCGCGACACGCTGGGGAACCGCGTCGCGCTGCGGACGGCTCCGGGTCCCTCCCCCGGCCTGCCCGGTCATGAGGTACTCGATCAGTCCGCCGCCATAGCCGCCGCCATAGCCGCCGCCTTCGGCGTAGCGCGACGGCTGCGCGGAAACCGGGGCGGACAGCGTCACGGTCGCCAGGACCGCACACAGAGCCAGACGGACCGAACCACGCATCGTCGATGCTTCCTGCAGGAGGGCTGACAGCCCCGATTCGCGCAGTGATCCACCCGCATCCGCGCGTTCCGGTGAATCAACATGGTGAATCGGCCGGCCGGCCCGGCGCCCTCCCCGGCCGCGCGAGATTAGCGTGAATCGCTAGTAAATCGCAGCGGCTCACAACCTCCGATAGGTTAAACGGGCGCGCCGGACAGGAATCGCCGGCCGGCAAGCTTGGCAGTCACAGTCCGCTAACCGATTGTGGTAGACAGTTCGAACGACCGATCCTGAAGGCTCACGCCCCGACGATGACCCAGAAGCGCTATCGCATCGAAGACAGCCTCGGGCTCCCCGCGGTTTTACCCATCGCTCCCGATCCAGGCGTCTCGAACGACCGGCTGGACGAGATCCTCAGCGCGATCATGGATCTGCGGCGCATCACCCAGATGAGCGCCGACGAGACGATCGAGACGTGCCGCCGCGAGCTGCACGACGCCTTGGCGATGCGCTCCGAACTCGACCTGATGAAGGAGGCGATCACCCGGACCAAGTCCGAGCTGGCGACGCTCCACCGGTCGGAGAACAGCGGCAAGGGCATGCGCCGGGCGGCGGACGAGCTCGACGCGGTGGTCGAATCGACCGAGCGCGCCACGACGCAGCTGCTCAACGCGGTCGAGGAGATCGAGTCGAATGCCGGCATGCTCTACACGGCGAACTTGCCGCCGGGCATGAAGCAGCACGTCGACATCATCCAGGAGCGGGTGATCTCGGCCTACGAGGCCTGCAACTTCCAGGATCTGACAGGCCAACGGATCAACAAGATCGTCGGCGTGATGAAGTTCATCGAGGAGCACCTCGATCGACTGATCGCCGCCTGGACGCAGCTCGACAGCTTCCGCGACCTCATCACCGTCATGCCGGTCTCGACCGCGCTGGACGACGAGAGCAGCCTGCTCAACGGGCCGAAGCTCGACGACGATCCGGGGCACGTCGACCAGAACGACATCGACTCGCTGTTCGACTGAGACGGCCGCGCAGGCTCGGCCCGGCAATTTTGTCGGCCGACCCGGTGCCGCTCGGCGCCGGGAACGCTTAGATCTGCGGTATGAACCGCAGAGCCCTCTCAGACCTGCCCCCCGATACCTTCGACGACGGCCGCGACGCCGAGCGCGAAGAGAGCGCTGGCGAGTCCGAGGCCGCGCTGTCCGCCGAGGATGCGCCGGAGATCGATTTCGATTTCGACCCCGGCGCGGTCCAGGCCGGCACCGAGGTGATCCGCCGGTTCTGGTCGACGCTGCCGAACGCGCCCGGCGTCTACCGGATGTTCGACCATCGGGGCGACGTCCTCTACGTCGGCAAGGCCAAGAACCTGAAGGCGCGGGTCGGCTCCTACGCGCGGGGCCAGGCGCACTCGAACCGCATCGCCCGGATGATCTCCCAGACGGCGGCGATGGAGTTCGTCACCACCGCCACCGAGACCGAGGCGCTGCTCCTCGAAGCCAACCTGATCAAGCAGCTCAAGCCCCGCTTCAACGTGCTGATGCGGGACGACAAGTCGTTCCCCTACATCCTGGTCACCGCCGACGGCCCGGCGCCGCAGATCGTGAAGCACCGCGGCGCACGGCGCCGGAAGGGCAATTACTATGGCCCCTTCGCCAGCGTCTGGGCGGTCAACCGGACGGTCAACGCGCTGCAGCGCGCCTTCCTGCTGCGCACCTGCACCGACAGCTACTACGAGAACCGCAGCCGGCCCTGCCTGCTCTATCAGATCAAGCGCTGCTCCGGCCCCTGCACCGGGGAGATCGGCACCGACGACTACGCCGCCATGGCGGATGCGGCCCGGGCGTTCCTGGCGGGCAAGTCCAACGCCGTGAAGGACCGGATGCGCACCGAGATGCAGGAGGCGTCCGAGGCCCTCGAATTCGAGCGCGCCGCCCGTTACCGGGACCGGATCGCCGCGCTCTCGGCCATCCAGGGGGTGCAGGGGGTCAACACCCAGGGCGTCGAGGAGGCCGACGTCTTCGCCCTCGACGAGCAGGCCGGCCAGTTCTGCATCGAGGTGTTCTTCTTCCGCAACTTCCAGAACTGGGGCAACCGCGCCTACTTCCCGAAGGCCGACCGGACCATGACTCCCGAGGAGGTGCTCGGCTCGTTCATCAGCCAGTTCTACGACGACAAGCCCGCGCCCCGCACGGTGCTGACCAGCCACCCGATCGAGGATGCCGAACTGGTCGCGGCCGCGCTTTCGAGCCGGGTCGACTACCGCGTCGAGATCCACCGGCCGAGCCGCAGCGAGCGGAGGAACCTCGTCGAGTACGCCCAGCGCAACGCCAAGGAGGCGCTCGCCCGGCGGCTGGCCGACACCGCCTCGCAGGGCAAGTTGCTCACGGCCCTGGGGCAGGCCTTCGGCATGGACCGGACGCCGCGGCGGATCGAGGTCTACGACAACTCGCACATCATGGGCACGAACGCGGTGGGCGGGATGATCGTGGCCGGGCCGACCGGGTTCATGAAGACGCATTACCGCACGTTCAACATCAAGTCGGAGGAACTCACCCCGGGGGACGATTACGGCATGATGCGCGAGGTCCTGCAGCGGCGGTTCAAGCGCCTGGTCAAGGAGGCGCCGCGCACCGAGCGCGAGGCTGCGGCGGCAGGCGTCGAGGACGGCGCTCCGGAGCTGCCCCCCGTGCCCGCGGAGGATGGCGAAGCGTTTCCCGCCTGGCCGGATCTGGTCCTCATCGACGGCGGCAAGGGTCAGCTCGACGCGGCCCGCACGGCGCTCGACGAGATCGGCGTGAAAGACGTCCCGCTGATCGGCATCGCCAAGGGTCGCGACCGCGATGCCGGGCGTGAGACGTTTTTCGTGCCCGGCCGGCCGCCGTTCAAGCTTCCGCCGCGCGACCCGACGCTCTACTTCGTACAGCGGCTGCGAGACGAGGCCCACCGCTTCGCCATCGGCAGCCACAGGGCCAAGCGCAAGCGTGAGATGGTGAAGAATCCCTTGGACGAGATTGCCGGCATCGGACCCAGCCGCAAGCGCGCGCTGCTGCATCATTTCGGAACCGTGAAGGCGATCGAGCGAGCCGCCTTCGAGGACCTGGCCAAGACCCCCGGGGTGAACGCCGCGACCGCGCGCGCGGTCTACGATTTCTTCCATGCCGGCGCCTGAGGATCCCGCCGTCACGGCCGTGCCCGCGGCCGAGACGTTGACGCCCGGGCCCGGCTCTGATTTCACCCCGGCGATGAACACCGTCCTTCCCCGACGACGGTCGCCAGCCTGGACGCTCGCGAATTGCCTGACCTACGGGCGCCTCGTCGCGGTGCCGGTGATGGTCGCGTTGCTGTTCTGGCCCGACTCGCACACCGCGCGTTGGACCGCGCTCGGCGTCTTCGTGGCGGCGGCGATCACCGACTATCTCGATGGCTATGTCGCGCGGACCTACCACCAGAGTTCCGCGCTCGGCCGTATGCTCGATCCGATCGCCGACAAGCTGCTGGTCTCGGCCTGCCTGCTGATGCTTGCTGCCGACCATACCATCGTCGGCTCGTCGGTCTGGGCGGCGATCGTGATCCTGTGCCGTGAGGTGCTGGTCTCGGGCCTGCGCGAGTACCTCGCCGAGTTGAAGGTTGGCGTGCCGGTCAGCAAGATCGCCAAGTGGAAGACGACGGTGCAGCTCGTGGCGCTCGGCTTCCTGGTGGCCGGGCCTGCGGGCGAGCGGGTCCTGCCCGGGACGGAGCCGATCGGCCTCGCGCTGCTCTGGATCGCGGCCGCCCTCACGCTCTGGACCGGCTGGGACTATATGAGGGCCGGGATCAAGCATGTGATCGACGACCCGCGCTGAACGGGCGGCCGCCGATCCCCTTCCGGCACGGTGTTGCGATGAAGCTCGTCTATTTCGCCTGGGTCCGCGAGCGAATCGGCCGCGCCGAAGAGGAGCTGGCGCCCCCTCCGGAGGTCGCCACCGTGACCGATCTGGTCGCCTGGCTGCGTGGCCGCGGCGAGGAATACGCCTACGCGTTCGAGGATCCGGGGGTGGTCCGGGCGGCCATCGACCGGACCCATGCCAAGCCCGACGCGCAGATCGCGGGCGCCGCCGAGATCGCGTTCTTCCCGCCGATGACCGGCGGCTGAGCCCCCGGCACGTAGTCCGCCGACCTTGAATGCGAGCCCGTCCCGGGGTCCTTTGGGGGGGTCGCTCCGGCTGCGTTCCAAGCCGAACGACGTGTGGGCCGAGCCGCGTTCGCTTACGGGTTCGGCCCGCTTTCCGGCCCCCTCCGCCCGTTGGATCGCCGGCGTTCGGCCGCCACGGCATGGCCCGAGCCGTCCACCACAAATTGCGGAACGCTCAAGCTGGAGCCGCCGTTACTCGGGACCGAAATCGAAAACCGGAGTTTTCGTATGCGCCAGATGTTCCTCGCCACCGCCGCCCTGCTCAGCCTTGGCGCCGCCGCCCAAGCCCAGACCACCGTGATCGAGCGCGACCGTCCCGCCGTGGTGGTCGATCGTCCGGCCTCCGAGTCGAAGTCCGTCACCGTTCACGATCACGGTGACGGCTGCGTCACCAAGACGGTGCGCAAGGAGGACGAGATGGGTGATTCCAAGACCGTGAAGAAGGAGACCTGCGACTGAGGCAGGCCCCGCCCCCGGACGGTTCTCCGTCCGGGCTTCCGCTGTGAGCGTCGTCACCGAGAGGTCCGGCGCTTCGGCGATGGCGCGGATCGTTCCCGCCGGTTGTCCTCACGGTTTGTGCGTTTCACCCCGGCTACCTCGGTCTCAGGCCGTAGCCCGGCCGCCAAAGCCTTGTTCATACGCGTCTGCCAGCCGGGGCCCCGGGCTTTGTATGCGGCCAGCACATCCGGCGGTACACGCAGCGAGACGGGGACGGCCTTCGCCGCGTCCTTGGGCCGTCCGGTGTGCTTCAGGAAGGTCTCCGCCATCTCAGGCGGCATCCCGTGTGGACCGGAACGGGCTGAAGCCAATTCGGCCTCGGTCAAAGGGGGATTATCGGAGACCTCATCCCAATCGGCCTGGGTGTACGCTTCGGTCGGGGTGTAACCCGGCGCATTCTCAGCCTTCGGCATAGCGGGCTTTCTCCTTCGCGTTAGCCAGCCGCACGCTGACGACATCGATCGCCTCGGAGCCAAGTGGGGAGACGATGGCGACTACGACGGTCTGGCCGTGCCAACTGCCGATCAGCTTGAACCGTTTGCGCCCAGTGCGGCTGGACTTGGTCATGATGGTCAGAAAGCGGTCGAAACTGAACGCCATCTCGAACTCGGCGAGATCGATGCCGTGCTTGGCGATGTTCGCCTGCCGCTTGGGCTGACCGTAAGTGAAACGCACGCTGTCAGTATATACAGAAACCGCGATTCAGGCCAGTGGTTCCGTCGATACGATCGACCTTCGCGGAGGGGTGATACGCCCTGCGCACGTGACCGTCATTTCTGTAGGCGTCCGACACTGCGGATGCTGGATGGACGACATTGGGTGCGATGGCATCTAGGATGCGGGAAGATTGGCTCGCGTGAGAGCCGCACCAGCCGGGAAGGATATGCGGATGTCGAGCGACGCTCAGGTCGTCGAGGTGCTCTCGAAGGTCACCACCGCCACGATCACCACGATCCTGCTGAAGAAGGGTCTTCGCAACATCTGGCTGCGGGGCACCCGTCCGCTGCGGCCCGGCCAGCCCCGGATCGTCGGCCGGGCCTTCACGTTGCGGTTCGTCCCGGCCCGCGAGGATCTCGCCACGCCGGAATCCTGGTCGTCGCCGATCTCGACCCGGGCGGCGATCGAGGCGATGCCGGAGGGCTGCATCGCGGTGGTGGACGCGCTGGGCGTGACCGATGCCGGCATCTTCGGCGACATCCTGTGCGCCCGGATGGCCAAGAAGGGCGTGGCTGCCCTGGTCACCGATGGTGTGGTGCGCGACGTCGCGGGCGTCCTGGGGACCGGATTGCCGGTCTGGTGCCAGGGCGCGGCGGCTCCGCCCTCCGTGGCCGGCCTGACTTTCGTGGCCTGGCAGCAGCCGATCGCCTGCGGCGGCGTCGCCGTGTTCCCCGACGACCTGATCGTGGTGGATGAGGACGGCGCCGTGCTGATTCCGGCCGCGCTCATCGAGACGGTGATGGAACTCGCCCCCGAGCAGGAGCGCTTCGAGGGTTGGCTCATGGAGGAGGTCGGCAAGGGCGCCGCGCTTCCGGGCCTCTATCCGCCGAACGCCGAGAACAAGGCACGCTACGAGGCCAGCAAGGGCTGACCCACCGCGCCTTCCCCGCCGAAGCGTCGGCGGGGATGCCCCGTGACGGGCGCGCGGTCAAAGCGCCACCAGGACGACGCCCCTGAGCCGGCCTTCGCAGGCGTCGTGCAAGGCGCGGGGCGCCTGCTCCAGCCCGGTCACCGTCGTGCCGGCAAAATGGAGACCGGCGTCGCGCTGCCAGGCGATCCAGGCCGGGAATGCCGCGGCGCTGTCGCGATCGGCACTGTAGCCGCGCAGGGTGACGTCCCTGAGGATCAGCTGGAACGAGTCGAGCTCCACCGGCGCGACGATGATGGCGCCCGCAGCGTTCAGCTCGGCGGTCAGCGCGCCGAGCAGGACGAACCGCGCACCGTCGCGCGCGGCCTCTGCTGCAGCTGCCAGCTGTTCGCCGCCGACCATGTCGACGAACACGTCCACGCCGTCCGGAGCGGCCGCCTTCAACTGATCCACGATCGGGCCTGCGCCGCGCAGGATCACCGCGTCATAGCCGAGCTCGTCCGTCATCCATTCCGCTTTGCCCTGAGTGCTGGTGCTGCCGATCACCCGCGTCGCGCCGAGCTTGCGGGCGATCTGTCCGGCCATCGATCCGATCGCACCCGCCCCGCTCGACACGAACACCGTATCGCCCGGGCGTACCGTGACGCCCCGGGTCAGGGCCGCGTAGGCCGTCCAGCCATGGCCGAGATAAGCCGCCGGCTCGATCGGGGCCGGACCGAGCGCGACGCACCGTCCGGCATCGACGACCGCGTAATCCCGCCACCCCAGGGGATGCGAGACATACGCGCCAACCGCGAACCCGCTCCCGGGCGGGCTGGTGACGACCTGGCCGATCGCGCCGTCCGCCAGCGCGTCGCCGGGCTTCAACGCTGGAAACGGAATGCCTTCGACCGCCTGCGCATCCGGGTTGGCCATGAGCCGGGTCGAAATGGAGATCCGGAACCAGCGATTGCGGACCACGAGATCGTTCGGGCCGATGTCCGGCAAGGCCGTTTCAACGATCGCCAAGTCGCCGGGCTGGATCATCCCGTCGGGGTACGTCCGCAGCCGGACCTCGCGGCACCGTTCGATTGTCCTGTCCATGGCACGTCCCCGGGGCGCGATCCGCGTCCGCCGGGCCCACGCGTCCCGGGCGGCGCCGCGTCATCCATCTAACAAATGACTGGCGGTCAGTCAATTGAATCGCTGCTCTCATCCGGCGGCGCCCCTTCCCATCCCCGCGATAACCCGTCAGGCAGACGTGAGCGCCCCCCTTCCCGAGACCGCTTCCGTGCCGACCAAGACCAAGCCCAGGACCAGACCGCCGGAAGAGCGGCGCGAGGACCTGATGAACGCGGCCGAGCGCCTGTTCATCGACCAGGGATTTGCGTCCACCACCGTCGAGCAGATCACGACCCGGGCAGGCATGGCGAAGGGCAGTTTCTACCTGCACTTCGCCTCCAAGGAGGCCGTGGCGGGAGGTCTGCGCCAACGGTTCGTCGACACCTTGCTCCAAGCCATCGAGGCGGAGGTCGAACGCCGGGCCGACGGGGATTGGACCGGCCGGCTAGCCGCTTGGGTCACGGCCTGCAGCCGGGGATACGCTACATCGGTGCGCCTGCACGAGATCGTGTTCACCGATGTGCCGCCGCCGAGCCAGGACGGCCTGACCGACAACATCCTGATCGATCATCTCGCGGGATTGCTCGGCGATGGCAGCGACGCGAAAGCCTGGGCGATCGCGGATGCGCGCTTCACGGCTGCGTTCCTGTTCAACGCGCTCCACGGTGTCGTCCTGGGGGCCGCCAGGACCGGGCGGGCGGACGCGATCTCGTCCCAGGTGGTGGATCATTGCTTCCGGGTCGTCGGCATTGCGCCCGCCTGATCGTCCGTCTGCAGATTCGGCGCGCTATCGGCTCCGTCTGCGATCGCCACCCATCAACGAGACCAGTCAGCCAACGCCGTCCCGGGAGGAGCTGTCCCGTTCGGACGTTTCAACCCTATCCTGATCCGCCGGGGCTCGGTGAACGTTAGCTTGGCAGCCCAAGATGGCCGCTTCTTCAAAAGCCTCAGCGCCAGCCGGCGTCGATGAAGTAATTGTGCCCCGTGCACATCCGGGCGTCGTCCGAGGCGAGGAACAGCACCAGGGCGGCGACGTCGGAGGGTTGGATCCGGCCGTCCAGGCACTGCGACGCGACGATCTCGGCCTCGCCCTCCGGGGTGTACCAGCGCTCCTGGCGGGGTGTCTGGACGTTGCCGGGCACGATGGCCGAGACCCGGATGCCGTCGCGACCGAGATCCCGGGCCAGCGCCCGGGTCATCCCCTCGATGGCGGCCTTCGCGGTCTGGTAGAGCGGCATGTCCTCGAGGCCGAGGTGCCAGCTGATCGAGCCGAAGTTCAGGATCACGCCGCCGCCCGCCCGGCGCATCGCCGGCACGGCGGCCTGCGCGGCGAAGAACAGGTGACGCAGGTTGACCGCCATCCGGTCGTCCCAGTAGGCGGGCGTCACGTCCGCGATCGTGTGGCGGTCGTCGTTGCCGGCGTTGTTGACCAGCACGTCGAGGCCGCCGAATTCCGTTTCCACCTCCGCCACCAGGGAGCGGACGGCCTCGACATCGGTGAGGTCGCAGCGGCGGTAGACCGGCGGGTGCGCGGCCCCGGGGGCGAGCCGCGCCACCAGGGCGTGTGCCGGCTCGTCGGCTATGTCGCAGAACGCGACGCGGGCGCCCTGGGCGACGAAGGCTTCGACCAAGCCTTCACCGATTCCCGAGGCGCCGCCCGTCACGAGCACGCGTTTTCCGCGCAGGGACGGGTAGATGGCGCGCGTCGTGGAAGAGGTCATCGGCAATTCTCCGAAGGCTGAGGCGCCGCATCGTCGCGAGCGACGCGAAAGGACTTCGAAGAATCGACGTTCCGCGCCGCGCGACAATCCTGTCCGGATCATCGGCCGCGTCAACGGCGGTCGGCCGCCATTGTCCAAACGTTAACGCATTCCGAATCAGATCGGCGCGTCTTCTAGAAAGGAACACGCGATGCCCCTGCGCCTGGAACTGAAACCGCTCGAGCGGCTGATCATCAACGGCGCGCTGATTCGCAACGGCGACCGGCGCTCGACCTTCCTGATCGAGACGCAGTGCAAGTTCCTGCGCGAGAGCGAGATCATCACCGAGAGCGAGGCCGACACGGCCTGCAAGCAGATTCACCTGACCCTGACGGTGATCTACTTGGCGGACGACCCGGCCGCGAGCATCGACCTGTTCTTCCGACAGGCCGGGGAGCTGATCCGGCTGGCGCCGGCGGCGGCGCCGCAGGTCGCCGCCATCGCGGAGGCGGTCGAGGCGGGTTCGTTCTACCCGGCGATCAAGCTGGGCCGGAAGCTCGTCGAGTGGGAGGGCGCGGCGT
>NZ_VRVD01000450.1:0-3839 GCF_008040015.1 Methylobacterium sp. WL18
CGCGGGGGCCGTCCGCCGCCTCGGCGACCACCCACCAGCGACCGCCGACTGTGGTGAAGCGCAGCGATCGGGTGCCCGGCCCGGCGCGATCGCGCAGCCGTCCGACATCGAGCCCGAGCGGTCCCGGCGTTCCGGCATAGGCGCTGCGTAGCGCGGTCGGCGGCGTACTCGACGCGAACCAGCGGTTCGGGTTCATGGAGATCCAGCCGCTCAGGATGAAGGCCGCGAGCCCAAGCCCGCCCGCCAGGCCGAACAGGTGGTGCCAGCGCGCCAGCCCGCGATAGGGCGTGACGGCGCCGTGCGCATAGCGGCGGCGCAGGCGCAGGCGCCAGATCCCGACGACCAAGCCGCTGACCGCCCCGAGGGCGGCGAATCCGGAGAGCCAGAGCAGCACGGTCCGCCACAGCTCCGCCCGGGCGCGCAGCGGCGTCAGGTAGATCCAGTGCGGCACCGAACCGAGCCAGTTCCAGGCCCGCTCGAACCGGGTCGTGTCGAGAGCGATCTCCCCGGTTACCGCGGAGACGTAGAGCTCGGTCCCCTCCGGGTCATCGAAGACGACCTTGTGGAACGGCCGGAGCGGGTCGTAGCGAGCGGTCACGGTCCACTGGTCCCGCTCGACCGGATCGACGCGGGCATCCGGCCGATCCCCGGCGGCGAGCCGCAAGGCCGCCTCCGCACCAACCGGGCCGAGCCGCGCGCCGGTACGGCCCGATACGGTCGCCCGCGCCCCGTCGCGGCCTGTGATCCGGTAGACCGGCTCGGCACCGCGCATCTCCAGGGCGAACGCCGCCGGCACGCCCGCAAGGTCGCCGGCGGCGAGCGCCGCGTCCGGCGGGACCGCGACGGTCTCCCAATCGATCGGCGCCAGGCGCGCGAGGCGCTGGGCTTCTGTGAGTGCCGGGAACGGCACGTAGAGCATCACCAGTCCGGAGCCGATCCACAGGGCGAAGAACACGGCCGTGGCGATCCCGGCCCAGCGGTGGAACAGCAGCAGCCAGCGACGCGCGGCTTTGCCGACCCGCTGCCTCACCAAGTCACCGTGTAGGCGAGTTCCACCGAACGCGGCCGGCCCAGCAGCCAGTTGGTGCCGACCCCGTTCACGGCGTTGCCGCTGATCGCGTAGACCTTGTCGAACAGGTTGTAGACCCGCAGGCTCAGGCGCGAATCCACCGTCACCTGATGGTCGAGCACGAGGTTGACGAGGTTGTAGGCTGGGCGCCGGGCCGTGTTGGAGAAGTCGCTGTAGACCTGGCCGACGTTCTGGAGCCCCACGCGTGCCGTCCAGGCGCGGGCAAAGTCCCAGGTCAGCCAGAGATTGGCGACCCGCTCGGGCACGTCGATCGGCTGGTTTCCGGCATACGAGACGGTCGCGCCGTTCACGCTCTGATTGAACGTATCGTATTGCGCGTGCAGGAGCGCGAGGTTGCCGTCCAGCCGCCAGCCCGGGGCGAGGTGCCAGCCAAGCGCCAGCTCGAAGCCCTGCGAGGATTGCTGGCCGACCTGGGTCGACACGGTCGGCTGACCCGGCACGGTCGATATCAGGTTGTCCTTGACGATCCGGTAGCCGGCAATTGTCCATTCGAGGGCGCCGTCGAAGGCCAGCCCCTTGGCGCCGATTTCGACCTGCGTGCCGGTGGCGAGCTGGAACCCGGAGAGCGATTGCGTCAGGGTAATGAGGCTGTTCACCGGGTCGGTCGCGAAGCTGTATTGGGCGTAGAGCGCGCTGTCCGGCGTCGGGTTGTAGACCAGCCCGAACCTGTATCCGAGCGCCTGATAGGTCTTTTCGAACTGCGAGCCGGTTTGCAGATCTTGCCGGTGCAGTGTCGGCACGTCGAGCCGCACGCCGGTCAGGAACGAGAGTTTTTCGGAGAGGATCACCCGGTCCTCGGCGAAGACCGAGGCCTGGCTGGTCTGGGTCGCGTAGGCCGGCCGTGCCCGCCCGTTCTGCGGGAAGTATCCCGGATCGTAGCCGGTCAGCGGCACGCTGGTGGTCTGGTCGAAGTAAAAATTGTTCGTGTGGCGGAAGTCGATGTGGTTCACGTCGAACCCGACCGCGAACGCGTTCGGCAGGCCGAACAGGTTGCCGTTGAAGCTCGCGTCCAGGCGATTCCCGACCTGTTCCTGGCTGTGATAGATCTCGAGGTAATCGCCCCGGTCGACCAATCCCGTGCCGCGGTTGTAGGTGTATTGCTCGGTATCGAGCCAGTGGCGCCGGCTGGTGAGCCGGTAGGCCGTGTTGCGCACGATGATGTCGGCCGAGGGCGTCCACTCGGTCTTGAACTGGGTCCAGTTGTCCGCCCAGGTGATCTTCGCGTCGCGGACGTTGTAGTTGTTGAACCGGATCAGATCTGGAATTCTTCCCTCGACCAGGGGCGTCCCCCAGTAGCGCGCCGGCTCTTGGTAGCCGAGGTCGTGACTGACTGTGAAGGCGAGGTCCGGGCTCGGCTGGAACAGCAGGGCTGCCGAGACTGCGAGGTTGCGGAAATCGCCCTCCGGCCGGATCCAGCCGTCCGCGCGGTTGCCGCTGACGTTGAGGCGGTACGCGAAGGTGTCGCCGAACTCCTCCCGTCCGAGCGCCCCGCCCGAGTCCAACGCCAGCCGCGCGACGCCGTCGGTGCCGATCACCGTGCGGGCGGTGTTGATCGGCGCGAAGACCGGCTTCTTCGGCACCACGTTGATCACGCCGCCGATCGCGCCGTCGCCGTACAGGACCGAGGACGGGCCGCGCAGAACCTCGATACGCTCGACGTTCCAGGTGTCGAACGGGAACGTGACCGTGTTGGCCCCGACGTAGAAGCGGGTGCCGTCGTAGAGCTGCTGGATCGAGTTCGGCCCCGCGAAGCCGCGCGACGTGAACGCGCCGTTGCCGTTGCCCGGTGCCGCGATCGTGGTGATGCCGGTGGCGTCCTGGGTCACGGCTTCGGCGATCGTGTCCTGGCCGCGCAGCCGTGCGGTCTCACCCGACACGATATCGACGCTCGCCGGTGTCTCCAAAGGCGTAAGGCCGAGCCGGCTCGCGGTCCGGTCGGGGGTGCGCAGGTTCAACCCGATCTGGGCGGCGCGGGTCAGGCTGACGCTGCCTTCCCCCTCGACGGAGAGCTGATCGAGGGCCACGGTCTCCTGGGCTGCGGCCGGGCTTGCCAGAAACGTGAGCATGGCACCGCAGAGCGGCACACGCCGGCTGCGAGGAGGCTGTTTGGATCGCGACATGGTGAGGAAAGGTCCGAGCGCGGCGGCCGCCGGTTCGCATGCCCTAAAGGCAATGTAATAACATTGCAATTGCTGCCTGTCTGAGCCGTTCCGGCCCAGGCATTGTGGCCTGGGTGGAGGATCGGGCCGCATGCAAACGCGGCCGGGATCGGCACGACAAGGGAGGGCATCGGGAACCGGGACGCGGGCGCGCTTGCTGTGGCACGTCACCGCGAACGAGGCCTCGCCGACCGCGCTCGCGCACGGCCGTCTCGACACCCGCCAGGACACCCCGCCTGACGCGTTTCGCGTGTGACCACGGCTGACGGCAGGTCTCCTGGCTCGCGGGTCGCCGCCCTCGCACCGTCTTCCCGGGCTTGAGGCCCAGTGACGTGGTGGTGAAGGACTCGCCGCTCACAGTTGCGGGGACAGCCGCGGTTTCAGGGCAGGCCCCTCACCGCGTTCCCTTTTGATCCCCGAGGGGAACCGTCGCCGAGCAGCTTGGCTGTATGCCGGTGGATCGTCAAGCGTGTGGATATCCGGGCCCCTGCGGGGGCGGCCTGCGATCGGGCACAGGATCGCCTCGCGCGATGCCTGACGGATCACGGAGCAACGGCAGCATGACGTAAGATTTTTTATTAACAAATGTA
>NZ_VRVD01000451.1:0-3833 GCF_008040015.1 Methylobacterium sp. WL18
TCCTCGCCGCGGCGACGCCGCTGGCGGCGCCGGCGCCGTTCCTCGCGCCGGGTCAGCTTCGGGGCAGGCGCAGGATGCGTGACGGGGGATAGAGGCCCCTCGTGCAGATCTTCGGTCATCAAGCGCCTCCTCGCCGCGGCGCGTTCGCGTCGCGGCGGTCATAGACCGGCAGGCCGTGGTCCGGAAGCCTGCCGGCCGGCGTGAGGGCCCTTATGCGCGGACCAGTGGCACCTTCGGCACGGTCCGGACACCGCCGCCCGAACCGCCGCCACCCCCGCCCTTGTCGTCCTTCGGGGTCTTCTTGCGCGTGGCCGCACGGGGCTTGGCCCGCTTGTGCCGCTTGGCCGCGTTGGTGACGTCCGCCTCGGGCTTCGGCGTGACCGGGCCGGCCGGGAAGTCGAAGCCCAGGCTGTCCTTGGCGCCGGCCTTGGCCTCCTCGTCCTCCGGCTTGCGCACCACCACCCGGACGGCGCCGCCGTCCTTAAGCTTGCCGAACAGCACCTCGTCGGCGAGCGGCGTCTTGATGGTCGCCTGGATGAGGCGCGCCATCGGGCGGGCGCCCATGGCGTCGTCGTAGCCGTGCTCCACCAGCCACGCCCGCGCCTCGTCGGACAGCTCGATCGTCACGTTGCGGTCGGCGAGCTGGGCCTCGAGCTGGAGGACGAACTTGTCCACCACCTTGGCCACGACCTCCTTCGGCAGGTGGCCGAACGAGATGATCGCGTCGAGGCGGTTGCGGAATTCCGGGGCGAACAGCTTGTTGATCGCCTCGACGTCGTCGCCGGTGCGCTTCGTCTGGGTGAAGCCGTAGGCCGACTTCGCCAAGTCCGAGGCCCCCGCGTTGGTCGTCATGATGATGATGACGTTGCGGAAATCGACTTGCTTGCCGTTGTGGTCGGTCAGCTTGCCGTGGTCCATCACCTGCAACAGGATGTTGAACAGGTCCGGGTGGGCCTTCTCGATCTCGTCGAGCAGCAGCACGCAATGCGGGTGCTGGTCGATCCCATCGGTGAGCAGGCCGCCCTGGTCGAAGCCGACATAGCCGGGGGGTGCGCCGATCAGGCGGCTGACCGTGTGGCGCTCCATGTATTCCGACATGTCGAACCGCAGCATCTCGACGCCCAGGGAGGACGCGAGCTGCTTGGCCGCCTCGGTCTTGCCGACGCCGGTCGGCCCCGCGAACAGGTACGAGCCGATCGGCTTGTCCGGATCGCGCAGGCCGGCCCGGGCGAGCTTGATCGCCGAGGTCAGCGCCTCGATGGCGCTCGGCTGGCCGTAGACCACCCGCTTCAGGTTCTCGGTGAGGTGCTGGAGCACCACCGCGTCGTCCTTCGAGACGGTCTTGGGCGGGATGCGGGCCATCGTGGCGATGGTCGCCTCGATCTCCTTGATGCCGATGGTGCGCTTACGGCGCGCCTCCGGCACCAGCATCTGCGACGCGCCGGTCTCGTCGATCACGTCGATCGCCTTATCGGGCAGCTTGCGGTCGTTGATGTAGCGGGCCGACAGCTCCACCGCGGCCTTCACGGCCTCGGTGGTGTACTTGAGCTTGTGGAACTCCTCGAAGTACGGACGCAGGCCCTTCACGATCTCGATCGTATCCGGGATCGACGGCTCGTTGACGTCGATCTTCTGGAACCGGCGCACCAGGGCGCGGTCCTTCTCGAAGTACTGGCGGTACTCCTTGTAGGTGGTCGAGCCGATGCAGCGCAGCGTGCCCGAGGCCAGGGCCGGCTTGAGCAGGTTCGACGCGTCCATGGCGCCGCCCGAGGTCGCACCGGCACCGATCACCGTGTGGATCTCGTCGATGAACATGATCGCGTTCGGGTGCGCCTCGATCTCCTTCATCACCTGCTTGAGGCGCTCCTCGAAGTCGCCCCGGTAGCGGGTGCCGGCGAGCAGCGTGCCCATGTCGAGGGAGAACACGGTGGCGTCGGCGAGCACCTCCGGCACCTCGTGCTGGATGATCTTGCGGGCGAGCCCTTCCGCGATCGCGGTCTTGCCGACGCCGGGGTCGCCCACCAATAGCGGGTTGTTCTTCTGCCGGCGGCAGAGCACCTGAATCGTGCGCTCGACCTCGGAGTGGCGGCCGATCAGCGGGTCGATCTTGCCGTCCCGGGCCTTCTTGTTGAGGTTCACGCAGTAGGCGTCGAGCGCGTCGCCCTTCTTCTTCGCGCCGCCGCGGGGATCGCCCTCGTCGCTCGGGCGCTCGGCGGCGCCTTCCTCTTCCGCGCCCCGCACGGGCTTGGCCTCGGAGGCGCCGGGGCGCTTGGCGATGCCGTGGCTGATGTAGTTGACCGCGTCGTAGCGGGTCATGTCCTGCTCCTGCAGGAAGTAGGCGGCGTGGCTCTCGCGCTCGGCGAAGATCGCCACCAGCACGTTGGCCCCCGTCACCTCCTCGCGGCCCGAGGACTGGACGTGGATCACCGCCCGCTGGATCACCCGCTGGAACCCGGCGGTGGGCTTGGCGTCCTGGCGCCCGTCCCCGGTCAGGTTCGAGAGCTCGGTGTCCACGTAGTCGACCAAGCTGCGCTTGAGCGTGTCGATCTCGACGTTGCAGGCGCGCATGACCGCGGCCGCATCCTGGTCGTCCACGAGGGCGAGCAGGAGATGCTCCAGCGTCGCGTATTCGTGCCGTCGCTCGCCGGCGAGCGCGAGGGCTCGGTGGAGGGCTTGTTCTAGGCTGCGTGAGAAGCTTGGCAAAGCTGGCCTCTGTGTGGGTGCCTACCGCGAACGGCGCCTATTTCTTTTCCATAACGCACTGGAGAGGATGTTGGTGTTTGCGCGCGAAGTCCATGACCTGCGTCACCTTGGTCTCCGCCACCTCGTAGGTGAAGACCCCACACTCGCCGACCCCGTTCTGATGCACGTGCATCATGATGTGGTAGGCGTCCTCGTGGCTCTTGTTGAAGAAGCGTTCGACGACCAGCACGACGAATTCCATCGGCGTATAATCGTCGTTCAGAAGGAGTACCCGGTACAGGCTCGGCTTCTTGGTCTTCGGCTTGGTGCGGGTGATGATCGCGGTGTTGGACCGGTCGTCGCCGCCCGGGGCGCGCGAACCGGAGGCCGTGATCGCCAAACGCGCCGGCCCGTGAAGCGTCGTCGATATCGCGGTGCCCTGAAGGGGGACCTGTGTCATGTGCGTCGAACCGATCCCTCGATTGGAGCGGGCGTCGCCGGCCCCCAATACCGATCCCGTCATGACCCTGCCGGGAGCGGCGTCCGGGTCGGCGGACATTAATCTACAGACCGTGAGGCGACTTCGCCAGACGCCTGCGCGCACTTGTCCGCCCCGCAAAGCTTGCGCCCGGCGCATCACGTTCGACCCGTTCATGCCGAAGGGCTGACGCCAGCGCACGGAACCCGCCCGGGGGGAGGGACCATGGTGGACGCGCATCGCCCGGCTCGGACCGCGGAAGATCCGATACCCGACCGGCGAATTCCGTAAGACGCCGGGAGGGCGGGGGAGCGCTGCATGGCCGGCCTCCTTGGCGCCGCCGGGCCGGCGCGTCGCGCGCCGACACCGGTGACGAAACCGGATCTCCTCCAGAGGTGTGGGCCGCATGCGCCATCGTCAAGGCATGGCCGGAACGACACGATTCGGAACGCGAGCGGTTCGCATTAACGGGCCTGTAACTGCACCCGCCTAATTCTCAACCGATGCAGCGGGGCCACGCGATCAGCGCCGGCCAGCACCAGAGATACGACCGGCGCATGCCGGTCTCGCGAGGCAATCAGGCGTGATGCGTAGCGTTGTAGGCCGCCCCCGGACGATCCCCGCGCTGCCGGCCGCGATTCCGGCCGCCTTGGCCGCCGCCGCGGTCCTGACC
>NZ_VRVD01000452.1:0-3833 GCF_008040015.1 Methylobacterium sp. WL18
CGCCGGCCCCGACCGCGCTGTCGCTGACGATGGTGATCGCCCCGATATCGCCGGTGCGCCCGGCATGGGTGCCGCCGCACAGCTCGATGGAGAAGTTCTTGAGCCGGCCGCGGTCGGTCTCGGCGCCGGACGCGTCCACCGGCAGGCCCATCGAGACGACCCGGACCTCGTCGCCGTACTTCTCGCCGAACAGCGCCCGGGCGCCGGACGCGATGGCGTCGTCCACCGCCATCAGCTTGGTCACCACCGGGGCGTTCTGGAGCAGCACCGCGTTGGCGATGTCCTCGACCCGGGCCAGCTCGTCCGCCTCGATCGGCTTCGGGTGGCTGATGTCGAAGCGCAGCCGCTCGGGGCTGACCAGCGAGCCCTTCTGGGCGACGTGGTCGCCGAGCACCTGGCGCAACGCCTCGTGCAGGAGGTGGGTGGCCGAGTGGTTGGCGCGGATCGCCTTGCGGCGGGCGTGGTCGACCTTCAGCTCCACGGCCTGATCGAGCCCGAGGGTACCCGCCTCCACGCTGACGTGGTGGACGAACAGGTCCCCGAGCTTCTTCTCGGTGCCGGTGACGCGGACCTTCAGGCCCGCCGCCAGGATCAGGCCGGTATCGCCGACCTGCCCGCCGGATTCGGCGTAGAACGGCGTCTGGTTGACCAGCGCGAGGCCGGTCTGCCCCGCCTCGAGGCTCTTCACCTCGGCGCCGTCGCGCAGCAGCGCGGTGACGATGCCCTCGGCGGCCTCGGTCTCGTAGCCCAGGAACTCGGTGGCGCCGACGCGCTCGCGGATGCCGAACCAGACCGTCTCGGTGGCGGCCTCGCCGGAGCCCTTCCAGGCCTCGCGCGCCGCCTGCTTCTGGCGCTGCATCGCGGCCGTGAACGCCTCCGTGTCGACCCCGATGCCCCGGGCCTTGAGGGCGTCCTGGGTGAGGTCGAGGGGGAAACCGTAGGTGTCGTACAGGGTGAAGGCGGTGTCGCCGGAGAGCTTCTCGCCGGCCTTCAGGTCGCGCGTCTCGGAATCGAGGATCGACAGGCCCCGTTCCAGGGTGCGGCGGAAGCGGGTTTCCTCCAGCTTCAGGGTCTCGCCGATCAGCGCCTCGGCGCGCATCAGCTCCGGGTAGGCCTGGCCCATCTCGCGCACCAGGGTCGGCACCAGGCGGTACATGGTCGGCTCGCGGGCGCCGAGGATCTCGGCATGCCGCATGGCCCGGCGCATGATCCGGCGCAGCACGTAGCCGCGCCCCTCGTTGCCCGGCAGCACGCCGTCGGCGACCAGGAACGAGGCGGCGCGCAGGTGGTCGGCGATCACCCGGTAGGACGCCATCGTGGCGGGCTCGGGCGCCCGCGAGACGGCATGCGCCGCGGCGTCGATCAGCGCCTTGAACAGGTCGGTGTCGTAGTTCGAGTGCACGCCCTGGAGGATCGCGGCCATGCGCTCCAGGCCCATGCCGGTATCGATCGAGGGCCGGGGCAGCGGGTTGCGCAAACCCGGCTCCAGCTGCTCGTACTGCATGAACACGAGGTTCCAGAACTCGAGGAAGCGGTCGCCGTCCTCGTCCGGGGAGCCGGGCGGGCCGCCCTGCAGCGCCGGGCCCTGGTCGATGAAGATCTCCGAGCACGGGCCGCAGGGGCCGGTGTCGCCCATCTGCCAGAAGTTGTCGGAGGTCCCGATCCGGATGATCTTCTCATCCGGGAAGCCGGCGATCTTTTTCCACAGGTTCGCGGCCTCGTCGTCGTCGGCGTAGACGGTGACGAGCAGCCGGTCGGGCTTGAGGCCGAATTCCTTGGTGATCAGCGTCCAGGCCAGCTCGATCGCGCGGTCCTTGAAGTAGTCGCCGAACGAGAAGTTGCCGAGCATCTCGAAGAACGTGTGGTGGCGCGCGGTATAGCCGACGTTGTCGAGGTCGTTGTGCTTGCCGCCGGCCCGCACGCACTTCTGCGCCGTGGTCGCCCGGTCGTAGCCGCGCTTCTCGACGCCCGTGAAGACGTTCTTGAACTGCACCATGCCGGCGTTCGTGAACATCAGCGTGGGATCGTTCTTCGGAACGAGGCTCGAGGAGGGCACGGCCTCGTGTCCCGCACGCGCGAAGAAGTCGAGGAAGGTCGACCGGATCTCGTTGACGCCGCTCATCGGGGCAGAACTCTAAGCAGGGCTCAAGGGACTGGGCCGCCACCCGTTTCAGGCGCGACCCGCATGCCGCCCTCTTAAGGACGGATCAGGCCCGAGTCACGGGCGCCCCGCCGCGAAATCACCCCGGCCCGCCCCATGGCCGCCACAAGCACGGCCGTGTTGTCGCCACATCTGTCAAGCGATGGTGTGTCCGTGGCGCCGTCAAGGGCGCGTGAGGATTCGGGTAGACGATGCAGGGCCGCACGGTCGGATCGCCGAGGAACGTCACGGGTAAGCAGGGCCGGTTCGGGTCCGGCCGGGCCGATGCCATCACCGCACAGCCGATGCTCGGCCGTGTCCACGGGAGCGTCCCGGCGCTGGCCCGCTCGGTGCTCACGATATCGCTGATCGCCGGCGGCCTCAGCGCCGCGCTGATCGGCTCGGGGGTCGACCTCGGCAAGGTCGGGCTGAGCCAGGCGGTCTCCTCCGCGCAGGCCGCCACCGAGCCGCCGATGCCGCGCCCGCGCATCCACACCGTCGCCCTCAGCGAGGAGCTGGAGCGGACCCCGCTGCGCGCCTCGGCGAGCTTCGCGGCCGTGCACGACCTCGACACCGCCGTCGGCTCCAACGGCGTCGACCGCGTCTCCTACGACTTCCTGCTGTCGGAGAGCGCCGGCGGCGACCCGAACGACATCCTCGAATTCGGCCCGATGAAGATCCGGCGCCACCTGGTGCAGACGATCGTGCGGGCCGCCCAGGCGGTGCAGACCGACCCGGTCCTGCTCATGGCGGTGGCCGACAAGGAGTCGAGCTTCGTCACCGCGGTCCAGGCCAAGACCTCCTCGGCCACAGGCCTCTATCAGTTCATCGAGCGCACCTGGCTCGGCGTGGTCCGCGACTTCGGCGCCAAGTACGGGCTCGAGAAGGAGGCCGCGCTGGTCACCGCCGACGCCAACGACCGGCCGGCGATCACCGACGCCGCCGAGCGCGCCCGGGTGCTCGAATTGCGCCGCGACCCCTATCTCTCGGCGCTGATGGCCGGCGAGATGCTGAAGCGCGACGCCGGCCGCATCGCCCAGCGCATCGGCCGCGAACTCACCCTCGGCGAGGTCTACCTCGCCCACTTCCTGGGCGCCGACGATGCCGGGGAGTTCCTGGCCAACGTCGTCAACAAGCCGGCCGCCGCCGCAGCCGTGCTGCTGCCCGGCCCGGCCCGGGCCAACCGCTCGATCTTCTTTGCCGCCGGGCGCTTCGTCGGCCGCGGCCGGCACCGCAAGCCGGCCAGCCTCTCGGTGGCGCAGGTCCACGAGAAGTTCGAGGCGATGATGAGCACCCGCGGCACGCGGTACCAGAACGTCCAGGCGGTCTCGGGGATCATGGCCTACGCGGACGCCGCCACCGGCGTCGCCACGCAGTAACGACACGGCGAGCGGGCCTCTCTTCGCGGTCCCGCGCGCAACTCCCGGCCTCCCGCCGACGTTCGTCCAGTATCGCCGCATTCGCGTGCGGCGCGACACGGAGACTGCGGGACATTTCTTGGGGGGACGTTCTTGAGAAAGCCTCTGACGGGCACGGCGGCGCCGCATACCGAGACGCTCTCGCCGAGCAGCATGCCGCTCGACCAGATCGGGCAGACGCTGGCGTCGATCTACGACGACCTCATGTCGGAGGGCGTGCCGGAACACCTCGCCGCCCTGGTGCGCCGGGTCCGGCAGGCCGACATCCTGGATCA
>NZ_VRVD01000453.1:0-3828 GCF_008040015.1 Methylobacterium sp. WL18
GGCTGGCCTCAGGCCGCGCGCGCGGCCGCCCGGTGGGCGAAGCCGTCCACCTGGGGCAGCGCCTCGAGCTTGGGCTTGGCGAAGTGATAGCCCTGCACCAGCGTGATCCCGAGACCGCGCAGGGCGTCGAGTTCCCCCGCGGTCTCGACGCCCTCGGCCAGAACCGTGACGCCGAGCGCGCGGGCGATGGCGATGATACCGGACACGATCGCGTGGCGGCCGGAATCGGTGTCGATGCCGCGCACGAGTTCCATGTCGATCTTGATCAGGTCGGGGCGGAAATTCGCCAGCAGGTTCAGCCCCGCGAAGCCGGCGCCGAAATCGTCGAGCGCCGTCAGGAAGCCCTGCTTGCGGTAGGCGGCCACGATGCGCTTCACGTGCTCGATGTCGTGGAACCGCTCCTGTTCGGTGAACTCGAACATGATCCGCCGATACGAGAAGTCGACGCGCCGCGCGGCATCCAGGGAGGCGCGGATGCAGGCGTTGGGCTCGTAGACCGCGTTCGGCATGAAGTTGATCGACAGCCGGGTGTCGCTGTCCCGCGGGAACAGGCGCCCGGCCAGTTCGATCGCCTTCACGCGCGCGGCCTGGTCGAACTGGTAGCGCGTCGCGTCCGTCACCCGGTCGAGGATCGTGCCGGCCGGTTCGCCATTGGGCCCGCGCACCAAGGCCTCGTAGGCCCAGACGTGTCCGGATCCGAGGTCGAGGATCGGCTGGAAGGCCATCGTGAAGTCGAAATCGAGGGCGGCCCCGTCGCGGCATGCGCGGCAGCCAATTTCCTTCGTCATGTGCCGAATCCGTCGGTACCCCCCGACCGGCGGATCATGCGCTCCAGCACTCAATGCAACCTTAACGTACAACCACCGGCTTTTAGACGGCGTGACTTTGGGAGGACGGCACCATGACGCTGACCGATTTCCGTTTTGAGACCGATTTAGACGGCGTTGCGGTGGCGACCTGGGATATGCCGGGCCGGTCGATGAACGTGATCACCGAAGCGGTGATGGATCAGCTGGAGCAGATCATCGAGCAGGTCGCCTCGGACGCGGCGATCAAGGGCTGCGTGATCGCGACCGGCAAGGACAATTTTTCCGGTGGCGCCGACCTCACCATGCTGCAGGGACTCGGCCGGGCCTATGAGCAGCTGAAAGCCGAGCAGGGCGAGGAGGTGGCGATGCGCCACTTCTTCGAGGCGTCGCGGCGCCTGTCGCTGCTGTTCCGGCGGCTCGAGACCTGCGGCAAGCCGTTCGCGGCCGCGATCCAGGGCCTGTGCCTGGGCGGCGCCTTCGAACTCGCCCTGTCTTGCCATCACCGGATTGCCTCGGACGATGCCAAGACGCGGCTCGGGCTGCCGGAGATCAAGGTCGGGCTGTTCCCGGGCGGCGGCGGCACCCAGCGGGTCGCCCGGCTGATGCAGACCGGCGACGCGCTCCAGATGCTGTTCAAGGGCGAGCAGATCCGCGCGCCGATGGCCAAGGGCATGGGCCTGATCCACGCGGTGGCGCCGCAGGCCGAGATCGTCGAGCGCGCCAAGGCCTGGATCCGCAACGGCGGCTCGGCGGTGGCGCCCTGGGACGTGCCGAAGTTCAAGGCGCCCTCCGGCAAAGTCTACTCACCCGCCGGCATGATGATCTGGCCGCCGGCCAACGCGATCTACCGCCGGGAGACGCACGACAACTACCCGGCCGCCAAGGCGATCCTGGCCTCGGTCTACGAGGGCCTGCAGCTGCCGATGGACCTCGCCCTGCGGGTCGAGAGCCGGTACTTCGCGCATATCCTGCGCTCGAAGGAGGCGGCAGCGATGATCCGCACGCTGTTCATCTCCATGGGCGAGCTGAACAAGGGCGCCCGCCGGCCGAAGAACGTTCCCGCCACCAGCCTGCGGCGGGTCGGCGTGATCGGCGCCGGCTTCATGGGCGCGGGCGTGGCCTACGTCACGGCCCAGGCCGGGATCGAGGTCGTCCTGGTCGATCAGTCGATCGAGGCCGCCGAGAAGGGCAAGGCCTACGCCCACACGCTGATCACTGGGCAGATCAACAAGGGCCGCGCCAAGACCGCGGACCGCGACGCGCTGCTCGGCCGGATCACCACAACGGCGGATTACGCCACGCTCAGCGGCTGCGACCTCGTGATCGAGGCGGTGTTCGAGGACCCCAAGGTGAAGGCCGAGGTGATCCAGAAGGTCGAGGCGGTGATCGGCGCCGACACGATCTTCGCCTCCAACACCTCGACGCTGCCGATCACCGGCCTGGCGAAGAACTCGCAGCGGCCGGACCGGTTCGTGGGCATCCATTTCTTCTCGCCCGTCGAGAAGATGATGCTGGTCGAGATCATCAAGGGCGAGGCCACCGGCGACGCGGCGCTCGCGATCGCCCTCGATTACGTGCGACTGATCAAGAAGACGCCGATCGTCGTGAACGACGCCCGCGGGTTCTTCGCCAACCGCTGCGTCGGCGCCTACATCCTGGAAGGGCACAAGATGCTCGCCGAAGGCGTGCCGCCCGCCATGATCGAGAGCGCAGGGCGCCAGGCCGGCATGCCGGTGGGTCCGCTCTCGCTCAACGACGAGGTCGCCCTCGACCTCGTGCTCAAGATCGCCAAGGCCACCGAGGCGCAGGTCGGCGCGGGGGCGGTCGACCCGGCCCAGAAGACCATCCTCACCGCCATGGTGGAGGGCCAGGGCCGGCTCGGGCGCAAGAACCGCAAGGGGTTCTACGATTATCCCGAAGGCGCCCCCAAGCGCCTCTGGCCGGGCCTAGCGGAGCTGCAGCCCAACCGGATCGCCCCCGAGGCGGTCGACTTCAACGAGCTGAAGCAGCGGCTCCTGGTGGTGCAGGCGCTGGAAGCCGCCCGCACCGTGGGCGAGGGTGTGGTCACGGATCCCCGGGAGGCCGATGTCGGCTCGATCCTGGGCTTCGGCTTCGCCCCGTTCACCGGCGGCACCCTGTCCTACATCGACTTCATGGGGGCGGCCTCCTTCGTGGCGCTGGCCCGCGGCCTCGAGGCCAAGCACGGCGCCCGCTTCCGAGTCCCCGACACCCTGGCCGTCATGGCCGAGCAGGGCGGGACGTTCTACGGCGATGCGAAGCGCGCGGCCTGATCTTTTAGCTGGGCGCTCATAGGACCGGGGCCCGAGAGCAAGGACATGGCGTCGAGCGGTCTGCACGGCCCTTTTCCCGGGCGCATGCAGCGCCAGCGGAATGCGACCCGGGATCCAACACAATACGGTGCGCAGCGTCCGCCTGATCAACATGTGCCGCTGGCGCGGCGCTTCGTGTGCTGGGTCCCGGATCAGGTTCCGCTTCGCTTCACCTGTCCGGGAAAGGGGGGGGGGCGCGTGATCGGCTCGGGAGCGCTGATCCCACGACGCGCACCTGGCCAAACACCTCGAAAGCGCTGGCCTGAGAGCCGTTCCCGATCGCCTCGGGAACGGCTCGGGTTACGGCCTCTTCAACTGGTCGCGTATCGGCATTTCGGTATGAGCGCGCGGTCGCGGCGTTCTGGCGCTGCCTCGCGGCAGCCTGATCCTCGTCAGGCGACACGGACTTTCGCGCCGAGCATCCGGGCGAGCAGTTCCACGTGTTCGGCGTTGTCGGAGAGCAGGTCGGTGATGTCCCCGACCTCCAACGCCTTCACGTGGCGGCAGCGCATCCCGTAGCGCCCGGCCGTGCAGGTGCAACGGAGCTGCGGGCCGCCCGCCCGCTCTTCGAGCACGACGTCGTACCGCTTGCCGGTCGAGCCCCGCACGGAGAAGCGCAGTGCCGAGGGGGCGGCCGGGAAGGCGGCCAGCGCGCGGTCGCTGATCGGTCCCGAAGCCCGGCGGGGGAG